>NZ_DHEI01000119.1:7280-7933 GCF_002399805.1 Flavobacterium sp. UBA4854 | reverse complement strand
GGGATGCAGCAGTACAAAGGCAATCAGCTCGCTTTTGAAAAAGGGGCAGATTTATTAAAACAGAAAGCAACTTTCTTAACGGAAACCGTTTTCAATACAGCAGACAGAAGCGGATTTGAAGCTGCTACAAATGCGGCAAAAAATGCCGATGTTGTGGTAATGGTTTTAGGCGAATACGGATTCCAGAGTGGTGAAGGAAGAAGCAGAACCGATCTAAACCTGCCAGGTTTGCAGCAGGAATTATTGGAAGAAATCTATAAAGTGAATCCGAATGTGGTTCTGGTTTTAAACAATGGACGTCCGTTGAGCATTCCGTGGGCGGCAGAAAATGTTCCGGCCATTGTGGAAGCTTGGCATTTGGGAACCCAAGCCGGAAATGCAGTTGCGCAGGTTTTGTACGGAGACTACAATCCGAGCGGAAAATTGCCGATGTCGTTTCCAAGAAATGTGGGACAGGTGCCGATTTACTATAACAAATACAGCACAGGAAGACCGATCGATAGCGATAAAAATGTTTTCTGGTCGCATTACATGGATGTGGAGAAAACTCCACAATTCCCATTCGGTTTTGGATTGAGCTACACCACTTTCGATTATAAAAACCTAAAACTGGATAAAACATCTTTTGCGAAAGGTGAAAAAGTTCAGGTAAG
>NZ_DHEI01000119.1:0-6956 GCF_002399805.1 Flavobacterium sp. UBA4854 | reverse complement strand
ACTTTTAAAATCATGGTTGGAGGAAGTTCTGATAAAGGTTTGCAGAGTGGTTTTGAAATTAAAGAGTAAAAAGGGTTTTACCACAAAGGCACTAAGACACTAAGTTTTTTTAATCTCGCAATCCCGATAGTTATTGGCAGTAAAGATTTTTGAATAGCCCCTAGCTTCAGCTAGGGGAATAAGATTTGAATAGGAACAGGGCTTTAGCCAAACTTTGTAGGTTTGGCTAAAGCCCTGTTTTATTGTGTTTATGTTTTTATCCAGCTAAAGCTGGACGCTATTGATTTGCATATTGTAGTTTGTTAAGTATTTGTATGTTAGTATTTTATTGTAGGAAAAATATTTTGGTTTACGCTTTTACCTTATCTTTGATAGACAGCCATTTAAATATTTTTTAATTGGCAATTCAAGGTAAGCTGAAAACTTTATAGAGTAGGCAAGATTTTAAAACAGTATTATGGAACATTCTTTATTTAAAAAAGTGAAAGCAGCAATTGATTATTGGTACATTCCGTTATTAGTGGGAATACTTTTTGTAATCATCGGATTTTGGTCTTTTGCCACACCTGTAAAAGCATATTTAACATTAGCATTTTTATTTAGTGTATCGTTTCTGGTCAGCGGAATTTTTGAAATTATTTTTGCACTTTCAAACAGAAAAAAAATAGACAATTGGGGCTGGACGCTGATCTCGGGAATTATAGGTTTAGGAGTTGGAATAGTATTAATTGCTAATCCGTTAGTTTCAGTAACACTTTTGCCACTTTATGTTGGATTGGCTATTTTGTTTCGCTCTGTAATGGCTATTTTTATGGCTTTTAATTTAAAAAGCTATTCTGTTCCAGATTGGAAAAATCTTTTAGGATTAGGGATTTTGGGACTATTGTTTTCATTTTTGTTATTATGGAATCCTGTTTTTGCAGGACTTTCAATAGTATATTGGACTGCTTTTGCTTTTATCGCAAGCGGTATTTTTTACATTTATTTTTCTTTCAAACTGAAAAAACTACACGATTTAGCTTAAAAAATAAAGTTTGATTTAGCTTTTATATTAACAATAAATCCGACCGATCTCAAAAAACGGTCGGATTTATTGTTAATATGAATTAATAAGCACTTAGTAAATTTCTAGAATCATTAGTTCAGTATTAGTTATAAACGATTCGATTATATGCTTTTTTGAGAACAAAATTTCAGCTATTTGTTTAGTGTTTTTATTGAAAGTTTTTAGAATTATAACTTTTGGAGGGGCTCCTTTTAAAAGTAATAACTTTTCAAAATCATCATCATGAGTCAAAATAGTGAAATTATTTGCTTTTGCAAATTCCCAAATCTCAATATCTTTTGCTGGTTGATTTACGGGAATATCATTAGCATGTAAACAATTGAAAAAAGTATTTTCTACTAGTTTAATTATTCTCCATGAGATATTTGCATCCAGAAGTAACTTCATTATGCGGCTATTATTTTCGTAATATTTTCTCTGTTAGCAGCAAAACTTAACGCAGCAAGAATATGCTCTTTTTTTAATTCAGGAAAATCTTCAATGATTTCTTCAAAAGACATTCCTGTAGATAACCATGAAAGAATATCAGAAACACAAATTCTGGTTCCAGTAATTATAGGTTTGCCAAACCGAACATCTTGGTTTATTGAAATTAAATTTTGCCAGTTATTTTCCATACTTTTATTATTTAAACAAATTTACAAAAATTAAATGCGAATTTGGTTTTAAATAGCATGGTTTGTTTTTACCTTTAAAATCTATTAAAATTCCAACTTTTAAATTAAAACAATGAAATATAACAGATGCGGAAAAAGCGGTTTACTGCTTCCTGAAATTTCTTTAGGATTATGGCATAACTTCGGTTCGGTTGATAATTTTGAAAATGCTGAAAGTATTGCTATTGAGGCTTTTGATAAAGGAATTACTCACTTTGATTTAGCAAATAATTATGGTCCAGTGCCAGGTTCTGCTGAGGAGAATTTCGGAAAAATATTATGGCATAATTTTCAGGGAAATCTACGTGATGAAATCGTAATTTCTACCAAAGCAGGTTATACAATGTGGAAAGGCCCTTACGGAGATTGGGGCTCAAGAAAATATCTGCTTTCGAGCTTAGATCAGAGTTTGAAAAGAATGAATGTCGATTATGTAGATATTTTTTATTCGCATCGTCCAGATCCAGAAACACCGATTGAAGAAACCATGATGGCTTTAGATCACGCTGTAAGAAAAGGAAAAGCTTTGTATGTTGGAATCAGTAATTATTCTGCGGAACAAACGAGAGTTGCGGTTGATGTTTTAAAACAATTGGGAACGCCATGTTTGATTCATCAAGCAAAATATTCGATGTTGGAGCGTTGGGTTGAAAATGGTTTGTTGGATGTTTTGGAAGAAAAAGGGGTTGGCTGTATTGCGTTTTCGCCTTTGGCACAAGGACTTTTGACCGATAAATATTTGAAAGGAATTCCTGAAAACTCACGAGCTCATAATCCGAATGGGCATTTAAGAGAAGATGAGGTTACACAAGAACGTATTCAGAAATTAATTCAATTGAATGAAATTGCTCAAAATAGAAATCAGTCTTTAGCACAAATGGCTCTGGCTTGGCTACAGAAAGACAAACGAATTACATCGGTTTTAATTGGTGCAAGTTCTGTAAAACAATTGTGTAATAATATTGATTGTTTGCAAAATACTGAATTTAGTCATGATGAATTAAATGCGATTGAAAAAATTCTAGCGTAAAATGCTATTTGTAAAATGTGAAATGATAAAAAAGGAGAACAATTTGTTCTCCTTTTTTTATTTGATAATCATCGCCAATCCACCTCCGCTTGCTAAATGATATTTTAATTTCGTAGTTGAATCAACTGTTACAATTTCTTTTTTGTAATCAGTTGCTGCTTTGTCTGCGTTTATACCATCAGAGAAAATCTCGGCTTGGAATTTTTTGCCTTTTTCAAGGAAAGAAAAATCAATTGTTACTTCTCTAGAATCCCAATTTGTAATAGCGCCTAAGTACCAAGTATTTCCTTTTCTTCGGGCAATTGAAACAAATTTTCCAACTTCACCATCAAGTGCGATAGTTTCATCAAAAGTCGTTGGAACTTTAGCGATAAAATCGGTGCTTTCTTGTTCCTTCATAAAAGCGGTCGGACTGTCTGCCATCATTTGTAAAGGCGCTTCAAAAATCGTGTACAATGCCAATTGATGACATCTTGTTCCTTGACTCATTGGTGTCGAATGACTTGGTTTGAATTCGCTTTTTGTAGCATTTCGCATTGCGCCAGGCGTATAATCCATTGGTCCAGCCATCATTCTAATAAACGGAATTGTGGTATCGTATAACGGAACATCATCATTTGGTGTCCATTTGTTGTTTTCTAAGCCTTTTACACCTTCAAAATTTAAAATATTTGGATAAGTTCGTTGAATTCCAGTTGGTTTGTACATTCCGTGGAAATCTAGAATCAATTTATAATTTGCCGCTTTTTGAGCAATATCGTAAACCGAATTGACCATTTTGGCATCATCGCGATCTAAGAAATCAACTTTAAAACCTTTAATTCCTAAATTGGCATAATTCTTTAAAATTCCATCTGTGTTTTTAGTCAAAGCCATCCAAGAGCTCCACAAAATAATTCCAACATTTCGTTCTTTTCCATATGCGATTAAAGCCTCTAAATCGACATTAGGATTATGTTTCATAATATCTTCTTCCAAACTCCAACCTTCATCCAAAACCACATATTCAACTTTATTCTTAGAAGCAAAATCAATATAATATTTATAAGTCTGCGTGTTGATTCCGGCTTTAAAATCTACGTTATAAATATTCCAATCGTTCCACCAATCCCAGGCAACTTTTCCGGGTTTAATCCAAGAAATATCTTTAATTTTTGAAGGTTCTGCCAATTTCTGAACCATATCATTATTCGCTAAAGCGGCATCATTTTCAGAAATTACAATTGCTCTCCACGGGAAAGTTCTTGTTCCTTTTGTCTTCACCAAATAATCGGCTCTTTCGGTAATTAATCGGTTGATATTGTTGAATCCGCCATTGGCTTCTTTTAATGGATATTTAGAAAAACGAGATTCAAAACCAGATTTGTTTTTATTATTTGTAACGAACAATCCTGGATAATCTTCCAAGTTAGCTTCAAGAAAAACAGCTTTTTTATGATTTTTGTAATCAATTAGAAATGGTAAAAATGCCAAAGTATCTTTTGCAAATTCACTGATTTTCTTGTTTTCGTAATGTGCTTCAAAAGAAGAAATATAAGGATCTTTAGGATTTCTTAAATCTCTTACATAAGGCATTAAAGTGCTGTAATCTTTGTCAAAATTTAAAGCTACTTCTTCTGATTTTATCGTAATATCTTTTTTCTTTTTGGTAACGAATCGATACGCAGCTCCATCGTCAAAAACACGAAACTCAATACAGAAATCATTCTTAAAGTTTAAAGTCAGTTGATTATAATGATTTTCAACCGATTTCTTTTTATATAATGGCGTTTCAAAAGAAGTATTTACAGTTTCCTTTTTTGAATTTAAAACAATAGGATTTTTTCCTAAAATCTGATTTTTATCTAAAGTTAAAGACATTTCTGAAGGTGCCAGAATCAAATCTTTTTGATGTAAAATCGACCATGAAATTTTATCACTCACAGCAATTTGAACTTCGATTTTTCCATCAGGAGATTTTAGAACAAAGCTTTGTTTCTTTTGGGAAAAAGAAAGATTTAGAAATAATAAACAAAAAAGAATAAAGGTATTTTTCATGCTGTGTTTTTTATCAAACTTCGATTTTGTTATTCTGTAGAACGTACTGCAGTGCGTCTACAAAAAATAGGGATGAATAATTCTTTTATTTCTTTAATTCTGAATTGTATTTTTTGACAATTTCTAATGTCGATTTATCTCCATTAAAAACAGAGTTTAAACCTTGTGGTTCTTGAGGAGGATCTGTTGTAAGCGGTTCGCCAGGATTCCATTTTCCGTCTGGATGAATTGCTTTTCCTTCACCGCCATAACCCCAGAAATTTGCTGCTCTTAACGGGCCATTATTTTTAACGCTTTCTGCAACTCGTCCAAAAATATAGCTGTAAAACTTATCTCTGTAAACAGAAGAAGCACCAGCATTCAGATTTTCATTTTCTCTCGGAAGACCAAATTCTTCAATAATAATTGGCCTTTTCAGATTATTAGCTACTTTAATGTGATCGTCAATATATTTTCCAGCATTTTCGATTGTTGTAGGCATTGTAGCTTCGGCATTATCAGCTTTAAACCAATTCCAATTTTTTGGCCAAATGTGCATGGTTAGATAATCAATATTCGGATTTTGATGTGTTCTTTCGAAGATTTCCATGCTGTCGTTAGAACTGTTTTTTCCTTCAGAACCCGTAGAAACCAAATGGTTTTTGTCTAAACTATCAATCAAATCCACAATATTATTGAGCCATTTCGTGAATTTTGCTTCATTTTCTGGCGTAAAAGTTCTGGGTTCGTTTCCAACCTGCCACGCCATTATTGTGTTGTCTTCGTTGTATTTCTTTTTAGAATAAGGATTTGTCCTTCCAATAATAAACTTTACATGATTGTTCAGTGCTTCCATGCATGGTTCGCAGCTGTGAAACTGTTCTGTATACGACATAAATTGAGGCCAAGTATTTGGCGGAATATTTGGAACCGGAACTGAACCTTTGCCATTCCATTCTAAATATTGAGACATTCCGCCCGACCATTCCCAGTTATTCGTTAAATACAAAACTGCGTACATATTTCGTTTGCCCATTTCGTTAATCAAGAAATCTAAGCCGTCGAGTAAATCTTCATCGTATTTTCCTTGCTCGTATTGCAATGCTGGGCGAACCGTAAAATCGTATTTTCCGCCATCAGCACCAACTAAAACACGTAAATTATCAATTCCGTTTTTTTTCATTAAATCCAATTCGCGTAAAAGCCTTTTTCGGTCTCCTATTTTTTTAGAAGCCAACATACTTCCGTACCAATAATTCGTCCCGATATAAGCGTAGGGTTTCTCGCCTTTGTAAAATTGGTTTCCTTTTACGGTGATTTTTTCTTGAGCATTACATGCAATTGCTGTTAAGATTAAAGCTAACGAAAGGGTTTTAAAAAATCTATTTTTCATAATTTATATTTTAATGGAGCTAATCCTGCTATCCGTTACAATCTTTTATGCTGAACCCCAGCATAAAAGGATTTTCACTCCTATCAGGGCTAGGGCTTTACGTTATTTTAGAAAGTTTTGAATTCAAACTGAAACAAAAAGTTATTTCGGCATTTCATACATCTTTGGCAGAGAATTCACCAAAGCCGATTTTGTTTTCAAACTATAAGTTTTAAAATCTGCTGCATTCGAAACCGAACCATTCGGAACATAATAACCATCAGTATTATTGTTCCAGAACATTACATAACTTATCTGGATGTCATTTTTGGTCAACGCGTTGTATAAAAGTGAAGAAAACCAGTCGGTAATGGCTGGATTTGTGCTAGTTACACGATAACCTGTTTCGGTTAAGGCGGCGATTTTCACTTTCGCTTTAGCGTAATCAGAAAGAATTTTAAGTTTTGTATTTGCTCTGTCAGATCCCGTTTGCCCTTGATTATTGAAGTCTCCATAATTATCCATTCCGATAATATCAACATATTTATCGCCTGGATAACGGCTTAGATAATTGGCTTCAGTTGTATAAGAGTTGTCGGGAGAAAAAGCATATAAAATATTATGAACGCCTTTTGTATTTTTTAAATAATCAACTGTAAACTGATAGGCTTTTTTGTATTCATCGGCAGTACAAAAATCGGCGCCCCACCAAAACCAGCTTCCATCAAATTCATGAAAAGGTCTAAAAATTATCGGAATCAATTCGCCATTTGAACCTTTTAAATTTGAAACCACGCTGGCAACTTTATCTAGTTT
>NZ_DHEI01000102.1:0-36712 GCF_002399805.1 Flavobacterium sp. UBA4854 | reverse complement strand
ATTATATTATTTATTTTTTTTGAATTCTGACATCTTAAACTCTACCTTTTAGAGCATTGAAAACCCAAGCATTAGCAAGGAAACCTACTCCAACAGCACCAAATCCCCAGCCTGAAACATCGCTGTATCTAAAGATTCCAAGACCTATAAGCAAAAATCCCATAAGTACCATTATTAAAGTGGCCCATCCTAAAATGGTGTTTTTATTCATTCCCATAATTATGTAAATATTAATAGTGTCAAATTTTTAGAAAGGCAAATATCGTGAATTTTAATGGCTTAATTAAATATTTTATAAAGCATTTCTTTTAACAAATCTGATTGAGGTAAAGCATTAGCGCCCACACCTTTACTTTTAATATCAATATCGCGTAAAGCGCCAACAATCTGACTTACTTTTCTCATTGGATAATTTTTGACCGCCAAATCATATTCTTTTAAAAAATACGGATTTACTCCAAGTGCCGATGCAACGTTTTTAGGATTTTTATCTTTCAGTCCATGATACTTTAGAAGCTGAACAAAAAAGCCAAATACCAAACCTGTAGTCATAACTAAAGGGTATTCTTTAGGATTATGAGCAAAGTTTTCTGCTATCTTATAAGCTTTCAATTGATTTCGTTCTCCAATTGCTTTTCGAAGTTCAAATACATTATAATCTTTACTAAAACCAATATTTTCTTCAATGTGCTCTGCTGTGATCATAGTGCCTTTCGGTAAAATAATCTGCAGTTTTTCTAGCTCATTGTTGATTTTACTCAAATCTGTACCTAAAAATTCAACTAACATGGCATTAGCTTTTGGATCAATGGTGTATTTTTTTCCAGCTAAAACACGCTTTATCCAATCTCCTACCTGATTTTCATATAATTTTTTACTTTCGTAAACAACGCCCTTCTGTCCTAATAGTTTGGTAACTTTTTTACGCTTATCTAGTGTTTTATATTTATAGCAAATAACCAAAACGGTAGTTTGCATCGGATTCTCTACATACGATTCGATTTTATCAATTGTTCTTGATAAATCCTGCGCTTCTTTCACTATAACAACTTGACGTTCAGCCATCATAGGATAGCGCTTGGCCGTTGAAACAATATCATCTACAGAAACATCTCTTCCATATAAAACTGTTTGATTAAAGCCTTTTTCTTCTTCAGCTAAAACATTCTGTTCAATATATTCCGACAATTTATCTATATAATAAGGTTCTTCACCCATTAAAAAATAAATCGGTTTAATATCTCCGGCTTTAATATCGTTAACAATTTTTACTACTTCGTCCATTTATACTTGTTTCAAGTTTAAAGCTTCAAGTTACTTTGAAACAAAAAACTATTTTATATTTTTGCTTTATGCTTAAACTTAATTTCCCTGCTTATAGTTTCCGATTCAAAAATAGCGAAAATAAAGTGTCTATTTTTGATGAAATCAGGAAAAAATTTATAATTCTTACGCCAGAAGAATGGGTTCGACAGCACGTTGTTCATTTTTTAATGCACGAAAAAAAATATCCAAAATCGCTTATCAACGTAGAGAAAGTTTTAACTGTCAACGGATTACGAAAACGATACGATGTTGTTGTATTTAACCCTAATGGCTCTATACATATATTAGTAGAGTGCAAAGCGCCAGAAGTTAAAATCTCTCAGGCAACTTTTGATCAGATTGCCCGTTACAATATGACAATGCAGGCACGGTTTTTGAATGTGACAAACGGACTAAACCATTTTTATTGTCAAATGGATTTTGAAAACGAAAAATATGAGTTTTTAAGAAGCCTACCTGACTATAAAGAAAATCATTAATAAAGAATAAATAATTGAGTACTTTTGGATAAAATAGCAGTTGTCATTTTAAATTGGAACGGAGTAAAATTGCTAGAGCAATTTTTACCATCTGTTATTCAGTATTCAGAAGGAGCAACAATTTATGTTGCAGACAATGATTCTACAGATAACTCTATTGCATTTATTGCAGAACAATTTCCAACCGTAAAAATTGTAAAAAACTCAGGCAATCATGGCTTTGCAAAAGGCTACAATGATGCTTTACAACATATTGATGCAGAAATATATGCATTAGTAAATTCAGACATTGAAGTCACAGAAAATTGGCTTCAACCCATTCTAGACACTTTTGAAAAAGAACATAAGACTGCTATTATTCAGCCAAAAATTCTGGATTTTAAAAATAAAGAATATTTTGAATATGCAGGTGCTGCCGGCGGTTTTATTGATAAATATGGATTCCCTTTCTGTAGGGGAAGAATATTCGATACAATCGAAAAAGACAATGGACAATACGATACCAATATCGAATTATTTTGGGCATCAGGCGCTTGTTTTTTCATTAGGAAAAATATTTTTCATGAATTAGGGGGGTTTGACGAAAGTTTCTTTGCACATCAGGAAGAAATAGATTTATGTTGGCGTGCCACTAACGAAGGGCATGTTATAAAATATAATTATCAGTCTGTTGTTTACCATGTTGGTGGCGCAACATTACAACAAGGAAATCCTAAAAAAACTTATTTGAATTTTAGAAATTCATTGTTAATGCTAGTTAAAAATCTCCCTTCAAAAGGTTTGTTTTTTGTAATTTTTTTCCGCATGGTTTTAGATGGAATTGCTGGCATACGCTTTTTCACACAAGGCAAGTTTGGACATACTTTTGCTATTTTAAAGGCGCATTTTTCATTTTATTGCTTATCTTTAAAATACTTAAAAAAACGAAAAGATTTTCAATTACAGCAATACTATACAGTAAAAAGCATCGTTTTCCTTTATTATATCAAGAAATTGACCTTATTTAAAGAAATCTTTAACAGTATTCAAAATATTAAAAACTAAATTTGTAATCAAGTCTAATTAAAATTAAATTTATGAGAAAAATAGTTATCGCACTATCAGTATTAATGGCCCTGACATCTTGTGTTTCTAAAAAGAAATATGCAGAGTTAGAAGCTAAAAACAAAGAGACTCAAGATTTGTTAAACTCATGTACTGTAAAATTAAATTCGTGCTTAGAAGAAAAAGCTGGATTAGCTGCAACAGCTGAAAGCTACAAACAACATAATCAAGATCTAATTAATAGTTCTAAAGATTTAACTATCTTAACTACTAAAGGTGCTGAAAACCTTGAAAAATCTCTTGAAAGTTTAAAAGAAAAAGATTTGAAAATCTCTAGACTTCAAGATGCTTTAACTAAAAAAGACAGTGTTACTTTAGCATTAGTTACTAGTTTAAAAGGTGCAGTTGGAATCAACGATCCAGACATCGAAATCAATGTTGAAAAAGGAGTTGTATTTATCTCTATCGCTGACAAATTATTATTCAAAAGCGGAAGCTATGATGTAAGTGATAAAGCTAAAACTGTTTTAGCTAAAGTTGCAAAAGTGGTAAACGACAAACCTGACTTTGAGTGTATGGTTGAAGGACACACTGATGATGTTCCTTACAAAAGCAACGGAATTATCTTAGACAACTGGGATTTAAGTGTTAAACGTTCTACTTCTATCGTTCGTGTATTGACAAACGATCTTGGAGTTAACCCAGCTAAATTAATTGCTGCAGGTAGAAGTTCTTATGTGCCATTGGTTGCTAATGATACTCCTGAAAATAAAGCTCGTAACAGAAGAACTCGTATCGTTGTTATGCCAAAAATCGATCAATTCTATGATATGATTGAAAAAGAAATGAAGAAACAACAAAAATAATTAGAGTTTCACATACTTATAATACAGAAAAAGCAGGTCAATAGACCTGCTTTTATGTATCCTTAATTTTTTTTAATAACCAATTAAATATAAATCAAGAATAGCATTATTTTTAAGTAACTAACTAAATTTTAACATAATAAAGTTACTCATAATTTCTATACTTTTATACTTTTAGTGTATTTTTTTACAAAATACCAATATCTCCTTTACCTTCTCTGACGATAACTGGCTCATGCTCAGAAAGATCTATAATTGTAGATCCTACATTATCTCCATAACCACCATCTATCACAAGATCTACAAGATTTTGCCATTTTTCAAAAATCAATTCTGGATCGGTAGTATATTCTATAACATCATCTTCATCACGAATAGAAGTTGAAACAACTGGATTTCCTAACTGACGAACAATCTCTAGGATGATATTATTGTCAGGAACACGAATACCCACTGTAGTTTTCTTTTTAAATTCTTTAGGGAGATTATTATTTCCAGGCAAAATAAAAGTATATGGCCCTGGCAAAGCTCTCTTTAATATCTTAAAAGTCGATGTGTCTATCTGTCTCACATAGTCTGACAAATTACTTAAATCACAACAAATAAATGAAAAGTTTGCCTTTTCTAATTTTACTCCTTTTATTCTAGCAATTTTTTCTAATGCTCTCGAATTGGTAATATCACAACCTAAACCATAAACAGTATCTGTCGGATAAATTACCAAACCACCATTCTGAAGCACTTTTACCACTTTTGCAATAGCAGCTTCACTAGGTTTATCTGGATATATTTTTATAAATTCTGCCATAATTTTTTTAGTTTATTTTGTTTTATTTCCAAAGTTTCAAGTTACTTGATATAACGCGCGAAGCTTGAAACAATAATTTTTATCCTACTACATCTAATTTAGCAAATCTTAGCAACAATTTCTTGATTCCTCCAACTTCAAATCTAATTTCTGCTTTTCGATCTGCTCCAACACCTTCAAGATTTATTACCTCTCCTCTACCAAAACGTTCGTGCATTACAACATTTCCAACCGTCAATTTACTGTCAAATAAATTGGAGTTTCCACTGCTTGGTGCATTTCCAGAAACAGGTTTTAATTTTCGAATATTTAAGTCTGGTTTCGGACTATTGTCTGTAATATGTTTAGGAGGAGTTCCTCCAACTGGTTTTGCCAATCGCAATTTTGATTTATCTACATCGCCAAAAATATCACCATCAATAGGAGATTTATAACGATAGTTTGTTTCTGCTGGCGTTAAATATTCTAAATATTGATCTTCAATTTCTTCAATAAAACGAGAAGGCTCACTATCTGTTAATTTCCCCCAACGATAACGAGAATTTGCATAAGTCAAGTATGCCTGATGTTCTGCACGAGTCAATGCTACATAAAATAATCGGCGTTCTTCTTCTAGTTCACTTCTCGTGCTCATACTCATAGCACTTGGAAACAAATCTTCTTCCATTCCAACTACAAACACGTGCGGAAACTCTAGTCCTTTTGCCAAGTGAATCGTCATTAAAGCCACACGATCTTCATCGTTAGTATCTTTATCTAAATCTGTTGCCAAAGCTACATCTTCCATAAACTCAGAAAGCGCACCTCTTGCTCCGTCTACTTCTCTCTGTCCTTCGGTAAAATCTTTAATACCGTTTAAAAGTTCTTCGATGTTCTGAATTTTAGCCATTCCTTCTGGAGTAGCATCTTTTTTCAATTCCTGAACCAAACCAGTTTTCTTTGCAACGTGATCTGTGATATAAAATGCATCCTGATTCTGATCGATAACCTGAAAACTCTGAATCATTGTTACAAAGTCTTTCAACTTATTTTTAGTACCTGCATTCAGTTTTAAATCGATTTTATCGATATTTACCATTACTTCCCAAATCGAACGCTTATAATGATTGGCGGCAATAGTCAGTTTTTCAATTGTTGTATCCCCAATTCCACGAGCTGGATAATTGATAACGCGAATCAAAGCTTCCTCATCTTTCGGATTCAGAACTAAACGCAAATAACATAAAACGTCTTTAATCTCCTTACGTTGATAAAAAGATAATCCGCCATAAATTCTATACGGAATATCACGTTTTCTTAAAGCATCTTCCATTGCACGAGATTGAGCATTGGTACGATACAAAATTGCAAAAGCACCATTATGCAATTGATTTTGCATTTTCTGTTCGAAAATTGTGCTCGCCACAAAACGCCCTTCTTCGGCATCAGTCAAACTTCTATGAACTTTAATTTTCGGCCCAAATTCATTTGCTGTCCAAACCACTTTATCCAGTTTGGTTTTATTGTGTTCCATTACTGTATTTGCGGCTTCAACAATATTTCGAGTCGAACGATAATTCTGCTCTAAACGAAACATGACTACACCTTCGTAATCCTTTTGGAAATTCAAAATATTATTAATATTCGCTCCACGGAAAGCATAAATACTCTGAGCATCATCTCCTACTACGCAAATATTCTGAAATCTATCAGATAAAGCCCTAACAATCAAATACTGAGAGTGATTAGTATCTTGGTACTCATCAACCAATATATAACGGAAACGATCTTGATACTTAGCTAAAACTTCTGGAAATCTAGTAAGCAACTCATTGGTTTTCAACAACAAATCATCAAAATCCATTGCACCTGCCTTAAAACAGCGATCTACATACTGCTGATAAATTTCACCCAATCTTGGTCTTTTCGCCATTGCATCAGCTTCAACCAACTCTGGATTATTAAAATATGCTTTTACCGTAATCAAGTTATTCTTATATCCAGATATACGTCCTAAAACCTGTTTTGGTTTGTAAACATCACGATCAAGCTGCATTTCTTTGATAATCGAAGAAATTAATCTCGCGGAATCTTGAGAATCATAAATGGTAAAATTGGAAGGATATCCCAAATGATCCGATTCAGCACGAAGAATACGCGCAAAAATCGAGTGAAAAGTTCCCATCCAAAGATTTTTCGCTTCAGATGCGCCCACAATATCCGAAATCCTGTGTTTCATCTCGCGAGCTGCTTTATTAGTAAAAGTTAGCGACAAAATATTGAAAGAATCAATACCTTGAGCCATCAAATACGCAATCCTAATTGTCAAAACACGTGTTTTTCCCGAACCTGCACCAGCAATAATAATCATTGGCCCGTCTTTCTTTAAAACAGGCGCTCTTTGCGCTTCGTTGAGCTGGTCAATATATTTCTGCATGTAATTTTCTCCTTTTATGCAAAATTAAGAATTTAAAAAGAAAGTTCCTAAGATGCTTTTGAAAGCTTCTAAGTAGCTAAGATTCTGAGATACTAAGTTTTTTTTCGAAGCCAAACAAAGGGCATTTATTTCAGGCATGGGTTCCCGCTTTTGGCTATATCTCTCCGCTACGCTACGAGGATACCGCCTCAATCGGGGCTAGACTCAAACAATTGTTTTAAATAAAAAAAAAGAGAAAATTCTTTAATTATTTTATATTTGTAAAACTTAAACGGTAATAAATGACTGTAAAATTAACAGAAAACGCTGAAAAGACATTTTCCCAAATTATAAATAAATATAGTGATCTTAAGGCCAGTAAATTTTCAAATCAAACTATCTCAACAATAGAAATAATTGTACAAAATAATCACATTGGCACAAAATACAAAAAAACTTCCTTCCGAAAGTTTCTAATATCTAATCAGGTACATTTGTTTTATACAGTTGAAAAACAAACTATATATATTGTTCTATTTTGGGATAATAAAAGAAATCCTTTAGAATTAGACGTTATACTTAGCTCTTAACTTTTGTTTAAAATCTTCAAAATCAATTGTTCTTCCTGCCCTTATATCTTCTTCACTTTTTTGAAGTTCCTGCATTAAAATTTCTTCAGGAAAAAGCAAAGAAGTAATTAGCTTTACTTCTTGATGCGTAAAGCTTTTTGATTTTAATTTTCTATAATAGGTTGCATGTTTTAAACCTAATTTTTGAATAAAAAACTCAGCTTTATAATAAGATTTACCTATTAATTCTGGCAACGAATTAATGTAGTTCTCATAATTCTCAACTATTTCTATCATTATAAAAAATTAAAATTCTCAAATAATGATACAAAAATAATCATTTTATAATTATAATAATCAACTTTATAATATAATTATAAAAATAAAACTTAGTATCTCAGAACCTTAGCAACTTAGAATCTTATTTAAAAAACACATCGTATGCAAATCGAATCAAAGTACCTACGACTACGATTAAAAAGAAAATCCGAATAAAACCGTTTCCTTTATTGATGGCAAGTTTTGCTCCAAGCCAACCTCCAAGTCCGTTGCTAACAGCCATTGGAATCGCAATAGCCCAAATGATTTTTCCTTTAATCATAAAAAGGCAAATTGAACCGAAATTGGTCGCTAGATTTACCATTTTGGCATTCGCAGAAGCATGAAGAAAATCAAAACCTAAAAGTGCAATAAAAGCCACAACAAAAAAACTTCCAGTACCAGGCCCAATAAATCCGTCATAAAATCCAACAATCATACTTATAACAACTGCGTAAAATATTTGTCTTGCAGGAGAATGGTCTTTTTCTTCATGCTGGCCAAAATTTTTCTTAGCATAAGTATATACAAACAACAAGGACAAAACCACCAATAAAAGCGGTTTCATAAAATCATTGCTGACCATAGTTAAAACTGTCGAACCTAAAAATGCTGACGGAACTGCCAAACACATCATGATAATTAAAACTTTCCACTGAATAACAACTTTTTTTAAATATTGAAAAGCTGCAAAAGCAGTTCCGCTAAAAGCTGGAATTTTCAAAGTGCCAATTACAGTCGAAACAGGAAGATTTGGCAATAAAATTAATCCCATTGGTGTCTGGATTAATCCGCCGCCTCCTACAATTGCATCAATAAATCCTGCAGCAAAAGCGGCCAAACAGAGAAAAAATAGTAGATATAAATCCATTAAAAATACATTTCAGTCACGGTAAAACAAGTTGCAAAAATACATCTTCCTTTTTGTTTATTACCATAAATTTAAAGTTGATTTCTCATCAAAAAGTATATTTTTGCTAAAAAATTAACCCAATGGATTTTACAAGAATTATAGAATTAGCCAGTTATACTTTACCTGCAATTGTTACTGGATTTGTTGCTTACAGTTTTTTTGAACTGCATATTAAAAACAACGATAAAAAACGTGCTTTTTTATTAAACAAACAGGCACACAAAGAGTCGTTACCAATACGTTTGCAAGCTTACGAACGCATGACTTTATTTTTGGAGCGTATTAACTTGACAAAATTGCTAATCAGAATTTCTCCTATTTCTCAAAACAAACACGATTACGAAAATTACCTAATAGACCAAATCGAACATGAATTTGAACATAATTTAACGCAACAGATTTATATGTCTGAAGAATGCTGGACAATCATTTCAACTGCAAAGAACGCAACAATCCAAATGATTCGTAAAGCAGCAATGAGCGAAAAAGTTGAAAATGCTGACAAGCTTCGTGAAGTAATCTTGAATGATTTATTAGAAAAACAATCTCCAAGCAATGCTGCGTTAGGATTTATTAAAAATGAGGTAGCTGAAATGTGGTAGAAATATATTTACATGAAAGATTGAATATATTTTATTCAATCTTTCATGTATATTTAACTTACCCATTCCTCTCGATATTTTACTACTATCCATTTTCCTTTCTTTTTTTCTAAGAAAACTCGATAACCTGCTCCGCATAAACCAGAACAATTTAAAACATATTTGAGATAGGCTTTTTTCCTATTAAGTGAAAGAATTGGAATAGTAGCATAGTAGTAGCTAAAGTATTCTTGGCTTTTAATTTCCTTTTTAATTTCTTCAACTGATCTTATATTTACTTCTTTAAAATCTTTTTGCTCTAATTTAAAAGCACTAAGTTTTTTGCTTTGAAATTCAATATACAACGAATCTGATTTCGAAAAGAAGAATTTATCCTTAGGAATATCAGGAAATCCAATAAGAAATTCTATTAACTCAAACTCTCCATCTTCTTTTTTTCGCAATTTGTTTTTATCAAAATGTCCAATTTTCAATTTCTCTAGATCTTCGCAAAAAAAGACCTTTTTCTCATCACCTAAATATTGAGCGATTTCTAAACTATCACTATTAATGAGAGCCTTAATTATCGCATTAACTTCGCCCTTATTTGGTAACTTAAAATTAGGCTTTTGTCTTTCTTTTTGACAGCTTAAAAAAGAGAAAATTAATAGCAAGAATAAAATAGAATAACGCAAACTTCTCATATTTTAGATAAATTAAGTTTTTACATCTTCCTATTATCACTCATAACTTCAGATTTATTCTGTGCATATTCGTAACCTTGCTCCCACCATTCTTTCATCACTTCTTTATTAAAAATCAGTGCGTTATCTGTTAATTTTATTGGAGTGTAATATAAGTTAAGTTTTACATCTTTAGTATTTGCCATAAGTTTTCCTATAGCAATATCGTGTTTTTCGACTTGATCTAAAGCAATTCTGAACAAATCGATCATTAATGAAAACGGATTTTTTCCAATTACTGTTTTAGTGGTATTAACTTCTGTTTCCAATACAATTACATCTATTTCTGTCGCCCCACGGTTGATAGCTTCACGAATTGGAACCAAACTAGAAAATCCTCCATCACCATATTCAAAGTTGTTTTTCTCAACCAAACTCATAAACGGAACATAATTACTCGAGATCCAAGACCATTCGCAAAACTCTTCATATGTGCAATCTTTTGCCAATTTGTATTCTGATTCGTTTGTGGTAAAATTGGTTACCGTTACGACAACATCTGTCTTAAGTTTTTTTAGTTTATTAAAATCTGAAAGCGAAAAATTATTCTGAATATATTTCTTTAAACCTTTACTTTCTCCAAAAGTTCGTTTTCCTTTAAAAAACTGACGTATTACATTAAAGTGGTTAATGGTCACAATATCGACTCCGTCTTTGGTTTTTACCACAAACGGACAAATGTTGAAGATACTCGACATAGTAACATTGGTGTATACAGAATGTATTTTTTTGATATGACCGAGAGCTAAGTGCGGAATTAATAAACTTCCTGTAGAAGTTCCTATAAACAAATCGTATTCATGTTTTTTTTCTTCTATTAAATACTGGGCAACACCGCCAGCAAATGCGCCTTTACTGCCACCACCTGAAATAACCAATGCTCTCATAAATTGTAATGTAGGTTTTATTTTTTGGGATATTTTTTTTTAGAGAATATAGAGAAAAGAAGCAAGAACCAAGATTATTTTTAAAATCCTTTAATGTGAATCTTGCTTCTTCCCTCTTTTCCCTCTAATTTACTCTTTTAATAAACGATTTAATTGAAATTGCTCATCGGGTGTCAAATTAGGTAAAATTCTATTAAATGAAGCACGCATTTCAGGATTTTTTAACAGAAGTCTTATAGTATCTCTTCCAAATTTAGAAAACTGCCACATGTGATGTGTAGTAGCGCTAACTAAATTACTCAAAACCTGATCGTTAATAATTTTAAAAGCAATCAATTTTTCTAAAGCATTTTGTCGTGTTGTAGCTTCATATTTTGTAGATGAAAATGCAATAAGTTCACTTGTCAAAGAATCTATATCACTATTGTAATTTGGTGTTGACAATACCAACGAAAGCCATAAAGTTCTTAAGTTATAATCGTTAAAACCGATCCAGTTTTTAGATTTATCCAAATATTCTTTTCTATGGTCGGGAAAGTTTCTCCACAGCCAATAAAGTGCTATTTCTTGGGTTTGATACGATTTGTCATCCAAAAGCGTTTCATAGTTTGTTCTAAAATCTTCTGGAATTTTAGTTAGAGATCCTGCTAAATTTTGACGAACATTAATATTATTAGTCTGCAGCGCTAAAAGCAAAAGAGGCTTTTTTTCTTCGTATTTTTCATTTTCTAATTGATCAACAACAGCTTCTTTTACAGATTGATACGCATCAGATTC
Source organism: Flavobacterium sp. UBA4854 (assembly GCF_002399805.1). Taxonomy (NCBI): domain Bacteria; kingdom Pseudomonadati; phylum Bacteroidota; class Flavobacteriia; order Flavobacteriales; family Flavobacteriaceae; genus Flavobacterium; species Flavobacterium sp. UBA4854. The sequence continues at coordinate 25,006 of NZ_DHEI01000102.1, read as the reverse complement.
TAAAGTACTTTTTAAGACATCTATTTTATCTTTTAAAGGTGTTTTTTTCAATTTATCGATTTCTAATCGCTTTTGAATTGTTTTGTTTTTACTCAATAATGCATTTGCAGTTGGGGTATCAAAAACAGTTGATTCTAGCCATGTCTTTTGGAATTTTTCCAAATCAAAATCAGAAACTTTTTTAATTTCATCGAAGAAATTCTGTGTATTTACCGTTTGATAAGCGTACTTATTCAGATAATTTTTAATTGTTTTTTTAAAGGCTTTATCTCCAATAGATTCATGTAACACAAACAATGCCCAGGCCCCTTTTTCGTAAAATGTAAGCGAACTTGCTTTTGCATTTAAAACTGGAATCGTGTCAGTACGAGACGCAAACTTTATTTGCTGTGCTGTATTGTATAGTTTAGAGTAAAAATAGTCATCTCCATAAATATCTTTTTCTGCAAGCAAAGCAAAATAAGTTGCAAAACCTTCCTGAAGCCAATGATGAGTGCTGCTTTCGGCTGTAATAAGATCTCCAAACCAATGATGTGCCAATTCGTGAGCATCTACATTAGTATAATTTCGATCACAAAAACCAATTGAATCTACTACATAACGTGTTGCAAAAAGTGTTGAAGTAGTATTTTCCATTCCGGCATATAAAAAGTCTCTAACTGGAATCTGTCTATTAATTTTCCAAGGATATTTTACACCAATTTCTTTTTCAAGGAAATCAAAAATTCGTTTCGAATAGCGATAAGTTGGTTCAAAACGATCGGCGTCTTTTGGTTCGTAATAATATTCTAAAGGTATTCTGCTTCTAGATTTAAATTCTCTTTTATCATATTTTCCAATCGCCAGCATCAACAAATACGAACTCATTGGTTTTTCCATCATAAACTGCCAATGATTTAGATTTCCGTTATTTGTCTTTTCCTTTAGAACTCCGTTTGAAACTACCTGATACTCTTCATCATAAGTAATGCCTAAATTAAAAACTAGCTTTTCATTGACATCATCAAAACTCGGAAACCAATTGCTAGTATATCTTCCTTGCCCTTGTGTCCAAATCTGCACTTCATCGTTTTCCATATCAACAAAATACAAGGCTTGTTTTGGTTTTACGCTATAATTAAAAGTTAGATCATTTTCTCCTTTTTTAAAAGGGAAAACCAATTTTAACTGTTTAGTGGTATTGATAAAAATGATTTCTTTTTCATTGATTTTCACATTCGAAAATTCCATGTTTTTAGCGTCAAGCGAAATAGTATCACAATCCTTTAAAACCTCAAATTGAAAATCGACAGCACCTGAAACTGTTTTTTCTTTTGAATTTAAAGACAATTGTCCTGAAACCGATTTAAAATCGACGAATTGAGTTTGTTGCGCAAAAAGAAAACTAGTGAATAATAAAAGAATGTATTTCATTGAAACGTATTTGAAGGCGAAATCCCAAAGTTACAAAGGTTTCCTTTACAAATAGAACGAATTTTGTAAGTTTACCATATAAAACTGCCAAATTGTGTCTACACCTCAAAAAGCCTTATTTAACTGGAGCAGCGGAAAAGATTCTGCTCTTGCTTTATATAAAATACTTCAAAATAAAGATTTTAAAATTGAATGTTTATTGACAAGCGTTAACAAACAATATCAGCGCATTTCTATGCACGGAATTCGTCTTGAATTATTGCAGAACCAAGCCGAGAGCATTGGAATTCCTTTAAAAATTCTTGAAGTTCCAGAAATGCCAACAATGGAAGTTTACGAGCAAGTTATGACCAAAACTTTAACTGAGTTAAAACAGAACGGAATACGTTATTCTATTTTTGGAGATATTTTTTTGGAAGATTTGCGTAAGTATCGTGAAAACCAATTGGCTAAAATTGGACTTAACGGAGTTTTTCCAATTTGGAAAATTCCAACTCAAGACTTAATTCATGAATTTATTTCGCTAGGCTTTAAAACCATTGTAGTTTGTGTCAACGAAAAATATCTAGACAAAAGTTTTCTAGGAAGAGTTATCGATCAAGATTTTATAAATGATTTGCCTGAAAATGTAGATGTTTGCGGAGAAAACGGTGAATTTCATACCTTTACTTTCGACGGTCCTATATTTTCAATACCAATTGATTTTGAAATTGGTGAAATTGTGTATCGAAAATATGAAAAACCAGAAAAGGAAGATTCGTCTAACAAAGCCTGCGATACCAATGATAAAACCGCTTTTGATTTTGGGTTTTGGTATTGTGATTTAATCAAAAAATAAATGAAGTTCTTGTATAATCTCATTTTTTTAATCCTAGTTTCTTTCTTTTTGCAAAGCTGTTTAGTTAGCAGATGCAAAAGGCCACAAATTAGTGGCTATATTTACGATGCAGAAACAAAACAGCCTATCGAAAATTGTAATGTTGGCGAGACTTCAAGTCAAGCAAACGGTTATTTTTTATTAGCTGAAAAGCGTTATCGTCAATTTACATTTTTTGGTTTCGAAGCACCAACTTTAGCAGTGAATGAAACGATTAAAAAAGAAGGTTACGAATATCAAAATATTCAATTTATGCAGCCTTTTGGCGGTGGCATGAAAAAAGGGGCTTTTTATAATGCAGACACTATTTACATCAAGAAAAACATTTTAAAAACAAACTAACATGGCTTTTAAAGAAAATGATGAAGTAAAAAAAGTAGTATTCTTTTTGAAAGAAATTGGTATTGAAATTATTGAAAAAAAGCTTGGAGAAACCTTTTTACCTGGTTTAGATTTAGGACCTAATTGTATTTATATCGATTATGAAAAATTGCTATATCCAGGAGATATTTTACATGAAGCGGGTCATCTTGCGGTAACAATACCTGCAGAAAGAAAACTCGTTGGTTCGGATCAAATCTCTAAAGACTGGCCAAATCAAGGTGACGAGATTGCGGCTATTTTATGGTCGTACGCTGCATTGCATCATTTACAATTTCCTGCTGAATTTGTATTCCATCCACACGGGTATAAAGGGAGTTCTGAATGGTTTATCTCAAATTTTACATCAGGAAATTATATCGGATTGCCGCTTTTAGAATGGATGGAATTATGTCTTGGAAATGAAAAAGCTGAAAAAGAACAAAAAATGCCTTTTCCAGCTATGCAAAAATGGATTCGAGATTAACATTAAGTCGATTGATCGACAAAAGTTTTCAGGAACCATTTATTATCTTTCAATTCAAAAATATAGTCAATATAAATTCCGCTATCTAGCCCGCGCTCTTCAAGAGTAGCTTTGCTTTTTTTTACTGATAATGTACGTTTTAAATATTTCTCATCAGCCTTATTATTGAGACGAAGAACTTTATATTTCTCTTTTGTCATTGTGTAATCTAACAATTCAAAATCTTCATTGTTTGCCTTGTATTTTAAAGGAAAAATAACTCTGCTGATTTGAAATTTTTGATCTTCATTGAATTTTTTAAAGAAGACATTAAAATCTTCTGCAACCGTTTTTGTATCCTGAGCGTAAATTGTAGAATTTAAACTTATTGCAAAAACAAACATTATAAAAAAATACTTTTTCATTATTCTTCGTACATTTTAAGCAAATTTGTAACCGTATTCCAGTTTCGAATTGTTGCTGTTACATTTAATTTTTTCTCGATGTATTTTTGATCAAAACGTGTTTTTCCTGCACCAACGGCATATTTAATAAAAATCCTATTTTCATCAATACTTGCTTCATCTGGTTTAAACTGACTGATTTTCAAATCGTTTATGCTTTCCTTTTTTAATGCCATTGATACAAAAGCAACATAAAGTTTTTTTGTGTCAATATCTTTCTCTTTTAAAAATGCATTATTAGCAAAACAAGATTGCAGATTTTCTTTTGTAATCATTACAACAGGAACTTCATGTCCAAAAACTTTAAAGATTTCCTGTTTGATCATAAAACCAACTTTTGAAGCTTCTTCTTCGCTGTCTACAAAGACATTACCAGATTGCAGATACGTTCGAACATTTAAAAAACCAAGATTCTCCAGCATTGCTTTCAAAGCTTCCATTTTCATCATATTATGTCCAGAAACATTAATGCCTCGTAAAAGCGCTAAATGTGTTTTCATTTATTTCTAATTTTTATTCAAAGATAAAAAACACTATTCATCTTCTTCACTGATTTCAATGCCAAACTTTACTAAAAAGTCGTTAAACTTTTGTTTATACTTTCTTTGTGCCTCTTCTACAATTTCATCTGCATCTTCATTAGATTCTATTGCTTCCAGATTAAACTGATTTTTAACCCAATCTTGAAATTCTTCTTTGTTTTCGCTTTCTTCATAATATTCCTCATCTTGATAGAAATACGCTTTATCAAAGTCAACAGAAATTTCAGTGTCAAGAGTCAGAAGCTGAATCAATTTTTTAGTATTTTCTGCCACAATATGAACTCCGCCTTCGTCTCCAAAAACTACAATTGGACAATTATTCAAATCTTCATCAATAAGCCAATATGCATAAGAACTTCCTGAACCGTTTGCACCCGCAAATTCGATAAAACTATTATAGAATTCTTCTTCCTCAGACCAAGTTTTTATTCCTGTTTTATCATTAGTAATAGTGAGCCCAAAACATTCAGAATACGTTTCTACTCCATATTCTTGTTCAAATTCATAGAGTTTTACTAAATCTTCGGGCAATTTATAATGACCAAATTGAACTGCAAATTCTTCTAATGAAAAACTGTTGTCATAGTCTGCATATTCTCTTTCATCTTCGTCGTCATCTTCATCTTCGACTTCCGGAGTTGTTAATATTTCAAAAGTTTTCATGACAGCATTTTTTACGCAGAAAAATTCAATTCCTTGCGCATTTTCGTCATTCATCCATTGGTATTTTGGATCTCCATTTTCATCAAGATATTCCAGAATAATCATAATTTCTTCATCATCATGGCACCATAAAGCACGCATTCTGATGTTAAAACCATTGGAAATTTCTTCCGAAATCTGACTGTATTTTTTCCCTTCATAATCAAAAGGAATAAACAAATAAGTTGTTCCCGAAATATGTCTAACGATTTTTCCGTTCTCTTTTAATTCTTCATTTTCAGACAGAATATCAACCATATTGATAAACTGATTACGGAAATCAGCATAAGAATATTTCTCTTTTTTATCGTAATCTAAGATTGAAAGTCCTTCTTTAAAAATATCTAAATAATTATTACCTAATATTTCACTACCATAACTTGAAAACTCAAGAAAAGCATCGTCTACAATATCAGATAATTTATGAGTTGACGGTAAATAATTCTCAACAGTAATAATAGATCCGTCTGTGTCTTGAACATTACTGCAAATCAAAATATCGGGCCTTCCAGCACTTATAATTGCTTGAACATCTGTAAAACGTTCAAAATGAAGCAACATATCATCAGTATAAATTAACCACGCAATAAGATCTCCTTTTACAAAAAGCTCTCCATGATTATACTCTCCAACAAGTGTATCACACTGCAAACCACCGCCTAAATAATGAACACTGCCAAACAAATTAATATTGACTGTTGTTGTTTTTCCTAAAACAATTAAAGCAGGAGAATTGTCTGTATCATAAGAACTAATCAATTTTGAAACCGTTAGATTTCCTTTAAAAATAAATCCTAAGATGAAAATATGAGAATGTTCTTCCGTGCTAAAATCCATTTCAAATAAATCCATTTCTACATCATCTTCTGCTAATAGAAATATAGGATTTTCTTCATAATCAGGAAAACGCCAAGTATCTTCAAAAACATTATAAATTTTCTGATTTTTGAAATCGGTTAAATCTCCAATAATATTGTGCGCTTCGTGTCGGTTAATTACTTTGAATGTAATACCTGAAAACACCATAGTTTCAAAAGGAACTTTTTCTTCTTTAATCATAATTTGGGCTTATAATTTGAATGTTTGAACAAATCTAGCAATTATCTTTTTTTATTAAAATTTTACTGACGATAAAAAATAAAAACTCCGTTAAAAACGGAGCTTTAAAATTGAATTAGTAAGCATTTAAAAATTATTTCTTATCATATACCAATAATGGTCCGTCACATATGCTCCAAGCACTATACAAACTTCCAATATCGTTAATAATATATAGATTCTCCTTTAACGCAGTACAAGAACCAATTATATCACTTTGAGCACTATAACTTAACTCAAACTTTGTTTGATCTGTCGTTTTCATTACAGAATAAGTTCCTGAAATGGTTGTAGTTTTTCCATCTCTTTTTCTTGTTTTAGAAAATGTGTTATTAGAATTAAAAATATAAGATTCCTCCCATTCTAAAATATCTATAGAATTTGCCGCAGGATTATTACTGCCCATTCTTATTAAAGTCCATTTACCAATATAACTTTCAGATGATATGTCGTCGCTGTCAGAACAGGAAATAAGAGAAATGAGCATTACAATTAAAAGTCCAATTTTTTTCATATTTATAGTTTTTGATTGTTAACTATTAATAAGAGTTTACTTGCTTAAAATAGTTGCGTCTTTATTTTACAGCTTAACGATAACTTAATATTCAAAGACTTGAAAGCAACAATTCATTTTCAAAATTCCTAATTAAAATCTATCTTCGCTTTTCTAAATAAAAAGAGTCAAAAAGAAAGAAATATTGAATATACTTTCTCTTTTTCCTTTCTTCTTGACTCTTTTATTCTTGGCTCTATAAAATCTAAATTTTCGAATGTCTAATAATCTTCTAGAAACTCCAATAGAATACTTAAAAGGTGTTGGTCCTAGTCGCGGCCAGTTACTTCGTAAGGAATTGGGTATTCATAAATATGGAGATTTAGTCAATCTTTTTCCAAATCGATATATTGACAGAACGCGTTATTACAAGATTAACGAATTGCAAAATACAGGTTCTGAAGTTCAGATTATTGGAAAAATCATTCATATTAAAACTGTTGAATTTGCCAAAAACAAAAAACGTCTAGTAGCAACTTTTGTTGATGATACTGGGCAAATTGACTTAAACTGGTTTCAAGGCCATAAGTGGATACGCGAAAGCTTAAAGCTAAATGAAACTTTGGTGATTTTTGGAAAATGTTCGCTCTACGGAAGCCAGTTTAGTATGGCACATCCTGAAATCGAATTGTTAAGCGAGCATGAAAGAAGTTTACGTTCGGCTATGCAACCTGTTTATCCTTCAACAGAAACTTTAGCCAATAAAGGCATTTCAAACCGCACCATTAATAAAATGATGGAGCAACTTTTCTTAGAAACTCAGGCGCTTTTTACCGAAACCTTTCCTCCTTTTTTAATCGAAGAATTAAAACTGATTCCAAAACGTGCGGCATTATTTAATATTCATTTTCCGAAAAGCGCTGAAATTTTAGCGAAAGCACAGTTCAGATTAAAATTTGAAGAATTGTTTTTTATTCAGTTGCAATTAATTACTAAAAATCTTATTCAAAAACATAAAATAAAAGGACATCCATTTGACAAAGTGGGCGAACTTTTTAATGAATTTTATAAAAATCATTTGCCTTTTGATTTGACTAATGCTCAAAAAAGAGTGATTAAGGAAATCAGGACCGATATGGGAAGCAATGCCCAAATGAACCGCCTTCTTCAAGGAGATGTTGGTTCAGGAAAAACGATTGTAGCTTTTATGAGCATGCTTTTGGCTATTGACAATGGTTTTCAGGCTTGTTTAATGGCTCCTACAGAAATCTTGGCCAATCAGCATTTTCTTGGTTTGTCTGAGTTTGCTAAAACATTAAATATCAATATCCGAATATTAACAGGTTCTACTAAAACTTCTGAAAGAAAAATTATTCATGAAGAACTGGAAAACGGAGAACTTAAAATTTTGATCGGAACTCATGCCTTATTAGAAGATAAAGTAAAATTTCAAAATTTAGGCCTTTCTGTAATTGATGAACAGCATCGTTTTGGTGTAGAGCAAAGATCTAAACTGTGGAAGAAAAATGATATTCCGCCACACGTTTTAGTCATGACTGCCACTCCTATCCCGAGAACTTTGGCAATGAGCTTATATGGCGATTTGGATATTTCTGTTATTGATGAATTACCTCCAGGAAGAAAACCAATTCAGACCGTGCATCGTTTTGACAGTAATAGATTGAAAGTCTGGAAATTTCTTCGAGATGAAATTGCAAAAGGAAGACAGATTTATATCGTTTATCCGCTAATTCAGGAATCAGAAAAAATGGATTATAAGGATTTAATGGATGGTTACGAGAGTATTTCTCGCGATTTTCCGTTGCCTCAATATTCAATTTCCATTCTTCACGGAAAAATGAAACCAGCTGATAAAGATTCTGAAATGAAGCGTTTCTCAGAAGGAAAAACCAATATTATGGTAGCTACAACGGTTATCGAAGTTGGCGTAAACGTACCAAACGCCAGCGTAATGATTATAGAAAGTGCCGAAAGATTTGGGCTTTCGCAATTGCACCAGCTCCGCGGACGTGTTGGCCGTGGCGCTGAACAAAGTTATTGCATTTTGATGACTGGACATAAATTAAGCTCTGATAGCAAAACCAGAATGGAAACAATGGTTCAGACCAATGATGGTTTCGAAATTGCCGAAGTAGATTTAAAACTTCGTGGTCCAGGCGACATGATGGGAACTCAGCAAAGCGGTGTTTTAAATCTTCAAATTGCAGATATTGTAAAGGATCGAGAAATTCTTTCTTTGGCTAGAAATTATGCTATGAAAATCTTAAAAGAAGATTCTGCACTTCAAAAACCTGAAAATGCTATTCTAAGAGCAATTTTCATTGAAATGACCAAGAAGAAGAATATCTGGAATTATATTAGCTAGATACTAAGATACTAAGTTTCTAAGACGCTAAGGTTCTAAAATCCTTAAAAAGAAAGGTTCAAAGGTTAATTAATTAACCTTTGAACCTTTCTACTTTTAATCTAAAAAACTTAGCGTCTTAGAAACTTAGCATCTTAAAAAAATACTTCATTGAGCCTCATATTCATGTGATTTAGTTTTGCTGGGGGAACAAATTTAAGGGGTGAATATTTTTTATCAGACACAATGAAGTATATAAGCTTTTGTTACTTTTTTGCGTCATTTTTCTTCTCAAAAAGACCACTAAATAAGCCTTTGCTAACTTTATTTTTATCATCCTTGCCTGTTGCAATCAAATGATCGATGTATTCCATGTAGGTTTTCTTTCTTTCTTCTAGAAAACCTACAAGATATTCTTCAGAAGCATGCAAACCACTGGTTTCTTCAATCTGCAAAAGCTTTTTGTACAAAGGCTCAATAAATTTCACAATAATATCATTTGGAACCGATTTTCTAGTTCCAAAGAAACCTACAATTTCACCATCTGTGTCCGCAACAATTTTAAAATCAGTTACTACCCAATAATAACGTCCAGTTTTTGCCATGTTTTTTATGATAACATGAATATTTTCACTGGATTTAATACTGTCCCATAAGAATTTAAAAATCACTTTTGGCATGTCTGGATGTCGCACAATATTGTGAGGCTGACCTACAAGTTCAAATTCATCATAACCAGAAACATCTATAAAGTCTTCATTGGCATATAAAATGGTTCCTTTTTTGTCAGTTTTACTAAGCAGCACTTTATTCTTATTCCAATCAACTTCTCTATCAGAAGGTGTCGGACGGTTTAATCTGGCATCCATAAATTTTACAATTAAATTAATCTACAGTTCAATTAAGTATATAAAATGAATCATTAAACAATTCTCAATTTAATTCTATCTCCAAAACAAGCAGAATATTTCTGATTTTACGGAAAACCGTTTCTAATTCATTTTCCAACCATTCTGGAATCTGATTGTTAACAGCGAGATTAAGATTATGAATGTCAGTCATAATCTGTATTAGTTTTTTATATTGAAAATCGAGATCGTAAACATGAGAATTACCTCTATAGTTTTTAAAAATTTCTCTTACTTCTATTTCAAATTCAGATTGAGCGCCAATTTTTTCGATTGAATTTAATGTAATGCTTTCATTCAAAAAATCATCAATAATTTTTTTTAGATTATGCAGCGTAGGAACTGCAGTTGGTAAATCATACTTAAACATATAACAGGCTTAAAAAATTAATATTACTTTGGGGAGCTGGTTCCGGTTCTAATCGGAAATTAATTTTTCTAACTTCTGGTGTTTGTAGATTTTACATGAATATCATTAACTAAATCATCAATTTTCTTGGCACTTTCTCTCATCATTTCAAGATAAGTAAGCAATTTGTCATTGTCTGTATGCCCTTTTGAAACATCAATAAGTTTTAAAACTGAATTTACAGGAAGCTTTAAATCTAAAGTTGTTCTATGTATAAAATCGTTGTAATCTTTTGTAGCTGACATTGAACTGTATTTTGCTGAAGCTAACTTCATGTTTTCCAGCTCGTATTCATCTGAAATTTTTGAGATATGATTTTCACTGTGTTCTTTAAAATAATACGCCCAATATCCGTTCATAAAAAATACCACAGTAGCCAAAACGGTATGGATTACTAAGGTCTCCATATCAAAATTAACTTGCGAAAAATAAACCTGAAGCCCATTGGCATCATTATAAATAAAGTTTTGAAGATACGCCAATCCTGCATGATGCAATACAACCAATAAAGTCAGTGGAATTTGAAGTCTCCAATTCTGATAAATAATCAAGATTGTACTTGCAATGAACACAGTAAAATGCATTTCGAACATTCCGTGCATCTGGTAAATGTATTGTGCCATAAAAATAGCTAGAACTACAGACAAAACATATTGATAGAATTTGGAGTTTTTCATGAAAAATTTTGCTGAGTAATACATCAAAAGATTCAGTGTTCCGACTCCAACGCCAATTTCGAAAGTATCGTATTTAAAAGACAATCCGATACCGAGAAGAAAATATACCGCAAGTACATAATTAATAATTGTATCTGATTTTTGTGTCATTGTAGACATAAAACTGTGCAGATAATCTTGTTCGTTTAAGCTAGCTTTTGTTTTCATGGGAATTTAGATTTAGGTTTTTGGAAATAGTTATTTAGTACATTTTGGTAATGAGCATCCGTAAGCTCTAAGAGCTAAAGCATTAAAAGATGGGTTGTGGTTGTCTTTTCTCCCAAGAAGAGAATCTATCGCCATTTGGGCATAATTACTTTTAGTATCTGTACAATATCTAGTTTTATTGTAATTGCCTCTATAATATAAATTGTGAGACTGATCTAGCAAAACGGCCTGAGGTGTAGAGAAAACACCACATTTTTTAGCAATTGCTTCATCAAAGTAAACGGGAATCTTAGCATCAAACTTTTGTTGAATCTCATCAATCGTAAAATTTTTCTGTTTGTTTAAAACCACAATTTTAAAATTGATCTGATCTCCGTATTTTTTAATCAAAGCACTTACATGAGGCACGTTGAATCGCGAACATGGACATTCGGGATTGAAAAAATGTATAAAAATGGGTCTATTGTCAAATGCACAGCATGGTCCTAAATCAATTTTTGATCCCATGGCAATAGCATGATAATTTTTTGGTATTGGAGTTGGCAAACTGTATTTAAACTCGTTTTGCCAAAACAAATAACCAATTGAAAGAAGTAAAAATGCGAACCATAAAGTTAGAAGTAATTTTTTCTTCATAAAATCATTTTTTTATTATTTAAACAACAAAGAATAAACACTTGTTAATATAACATCTAGCTATATTGTGTAAAAAACCAAAAAAAACAACTTCTACTTACATTTTTTAACAGTAATACTATATAAAACTTACAGCAATTCTGAAAAATCCGATCATTTTGTTTAACGTATCAATGTTACAAATAAAATCGATAAAGTGCAAAAAAAATCAGACAAAAAGCTTATTTTTTTTCTAAGGCAAGAAACAATGTGTCTTCACAACAGAAACCCTATTATTTTTTTGAAAAAAAAATTAACCTTCAATTAAACCTTTTGACCCAACTGTAGTCTAAATGCAAACCTTTGTACATACAAATGTTAAATAAAAGCCAACAGCTTTCGATTTCGCACCAAAAAGTTAAATTTGTAAGCTTACTAAAAACACAAACCTAAAATCTATATTCACCTCAATTTTATGAAAGTAAAACACCTCATTTACACCCTTTTAATTATTACAATTGGAGGTTTTATTACCTATAGAATTATTTCTAATAAGGGTAAAAACGACGACTCCAAAAAATTCAACGACAAAAAATCTCCAACAACTGTTAATGGAATCGTAATAAAAACAACCACTTTTGACAATAATCTTGCTTTATCAGGATCTATTGAAGCAAATGAACAAATTGAAATTCATAGTGAGGTTTCAGGAATTGTGGAAGGAATATTCTTTAACGAAGGTGCCAATGTATCAAAAGGACAAGTGCTTTTAAAAGTAAACGATATCGAACTAAAAGCACAATTAAGACAGGCTATAACTAGAGAAGAATTGGCTGCCGAAAATGCAAGAAGAGCAAAATTATTGCTTCAAAAAGAAGCAATTAGTCAAGAAGAAGCAGACGTTGCCAAAGCCGATCTTGCTTCTGCTCAAGCGCAGAGCCAATTAATTAGAGCACAGATTTCTAAAACTTCTGTAAGAGCTCCTTTTTCAGGAAAAATTGGTTTGCGTAATATTTCTCCAGGAACTTACATCACTCCTACTGTTTTAGTAGCAAAATTGGTTAATACCAGTAAACTAAAAATCACTTTTTCTATTCCAGAAAAATATGCTTCAGAAGTAAAATCAGGATCGGTAATCGATTTTAAAGTTTCTGGTTCAGATAAAACATACAATGCAAAAATTTATGCCATCGAACCAGAAGTTGCCGTTGCTACACGTACACTTCAAATTCGTGCTTTGGCTGATAATACCGATGGAAAACTTTTCCCTGGAACTTTTGCTGATATCAAATTGCCTTTAAACATTATTAAAGATGCTATTGTAGTTCCTTCTCAAGCGATTATTCCAATTCAAGACGGTAAAAAAGTCTTTATTGCAAATAACGGACAAGCAAAAGAAGTAATGGTTGATGCAACAACAAGAACAGATTCTTCTATCTTAATTCTATCAGGGTTAAAACCGGGAGATACTTTGATTACAAGTGGTGTTATGTCTTTAAAAGACGAAGCTCCTATTAAAGTTCAAGTAAAATAGTTCTAAAGCCAAAAGTCAAAAGTCGAAAGACTTGAATATAGATTTAAAGATGGTAGTCAAGATTTAGCAATAAATCCTGAAATCTAAAATCGACAATCTAAAATCTAAAATCACAAATGAGTTTATCAACTACAAGCATAAAAAGACCTGTTTTAACCATAGTACTGAATTTATTAATCATTTTATTCGGTCTTATTGGTTATACGTTTTTAGGAGTCAGAGAGTTTCCTTCTATTGACCCTGCACAGGTATCCATTCGTACCAATTATACGGGTGCCAACTCCGACATTATTGAATCGCAAATTACAGAACCACTTGAAAAAGCGGTAAATGCAATTGACGGAATTAGAAACATTACTTCATCTAGTAACCAAGGAAGCAGTAACATTACAATAGAATTTAATCTTGACAAAGATTTAGAAGAAGCGGCAAACGATGTTCGTGACAAAGTTTCGCAAGCCATTAGAAGTTTACCGCAAGATATTGATGCACCACCAGTTGTATCTAAAGCCGATGCAGATAGTGAGGCTATTATTTCTATGACTGTTCAAAGTGACACTAGAAACTCTTTAGAGTTGAGTGATTATGCAGAGAATGTTATTTCGCAACGATTAGAAACCATTCCGGGTGTTAGTGCTGTCCAAATCTGGGGGCAAAAACGTTATGCAATGCGTTTATGGATCGATCCTGCAAAACTTTCTGCTTACGGTTGTACGGTTTCAGATGTGCGCACGGCTTTAAACGCACAAAATGTCGAATTGCCTTCAGGAAAACTAACTGGAAACAATACCGAATTAACCGTAAAAACGGTTGGAAACCTTTCTAAACCAGAAGAATTCAACAATATTATCATTCGTACAGACGGTGATAAAATTGTTCGTTTAAGCGATATTGGTGGCGCAGAATTAGGTCCAGAAAATTTAGAAACAAAATTAAGCCAATCTGGACTTCCGCTAATTGGTCTTGCAATTGTACCAATGCCAGGAGCAAATTATTTGGACATTTCGGCTGAATTCTATAAAAAATACGAAGCTTTAAAGAAAGATCTTCCAAAAGATATTAAACTTAATATTGCGCTAGATAATACCATTTTCGTAAAGAAATCAGTACTTGAGGTGGCTGAGACTTTAGGAATTTCAATTATTCTGGTTATCATTATTATTTATCTGTTTTTTAGAGACTGGGCTATTGCATTCAGACCTTTAATTGATATTCCGGTTTCTTTAATTGCTACTTTCTTTATTATGTGGCTTTTTGGATTCTCTATAAACGTTTTAACCTTATTAGCTATCGTTTTGGCAACTGGTCTTGTTGTGGATGACGGAATCGTAGTAACGGAGAACATCTTCAAAAAAGTCGAAGAAGGAATGTCACCTATTGAAGCAGCTATTAAAGGTTCTAATGAAATTTTCTATGCCGTAATTTCTATTTCGGTAACCTTGGCAGCGGTATTTTTGCCTGTAATTTTCTTAGAAGGTTTCGTTGGACGACTCTTTAGAGAATTTGGGGTCGTAATTGGAGCCGCGGTATTAATTTCTGCCTTTGTATCCTTAACTTTAACGCCAATGTTAAATGCTTATTTAATGAAAGGCGGCGAACAGAAAAAATCGAAATTCTATATTAAAACAGAGCCGTTTTTCGAAAAAATGAACAGCAGTTATGCCGAAGCTTTAACAAAATTCATGGATAGAAAATGGATTAGTTTCCCTATTCTTATTGCTTGTTTTGGATTGATTTATTTATTCTTTACTATTCTTCCAAAAGAAACTGCTCCTTATGACGACCGAAGCTCTGTAACCATGCGTATGACAACGCCTGAGGGCTCTTCTTATGAGTATACAGATAAATTTATGCAGGAGATTTCGAGACTAATTGATGACTCTATTCCAGAGAAAAAAGTTAGTTTGGTTATTACTTCGCCAGGATTTAGTTCGAACTCTGTAAATAGCGGATTGGTAAGGCTTACTTTAAAAGATGTTGACGAAAGAAAGAAATCTCAAAAAGAAATCGCCGATCAATTAACCAAATGGACAAAACAATATCCGAATGCTAAAACTTCTGTAACGCAACAACCAACGATTGCCGTAAACAGACGTGGAGGTTTGCCGATTCAGTACATTATTCAAGCTCCAAACTTTGATAAATTAAGAGAAAAAATTCCTTTGTTTATGAATGAAGTGGGTAAAAGTGATGTGTTTTCTACGACTGACGTAAACTTGAAGTTTAATAAACCAGAAATCAACGTTACAATTGACCGTGCAAAAGCAGAAAGTTTGGGAATTTCTATTCTTGATATTGCTCAAACTTTACAGCTTTCTTTAAGCGGACAGCGTTTTGGCTATTTCATTAAAAACGGAAAACAATATCAGGTAATTGGACAATTTGACCAAAAAGACAGATCTAAACCTTTGGATTTGACCTCAATGTTTGTGAAAAACAAAAATGGCGAACTGATTCAGATGGATAACGTTGTAAACGTATACGAACAAAGTAATCCGCCGCAATTGTACCACAATAACAGATACATGTCTGCAACAGTTTCTGCTGGTTTAGCGCCAGGGAAAAGTATGGGCGAAGGAATTGAAGAAATGGACCGAATTAAAGCAAAAGTTTTAGATGAAAGCTTCACTACAGATTTAGCTGGAGAATCCCGAGATTTCGTAGAAAGTAGTTCTAATACTTCTTTCGCTTTCGGATTGGCTTTATTGTTAATCTTCTTAATTCTAGCAGCACAATTTGAAAGTTTCATCGATCCTTTTATCATCATTTTAACGGTACCAATGGCAGTAGCAGGAGCTTTATTCTCACTATGGCTGTTTAATCAGACTTGGAATATTTTTAGTCAGATTGGTACGGTAATGCTAATTGGTCTGGTAACCAAAAACGGTATTTTGATTGTAGAATTTGCCAATCAGTTGCGAGAACAAGGAAAACCAAAATTAGAAGCTATTTTAGAAGCTTCAGAAGCACGTTTACGTCCAATTTTAATGACGAGTTTAGCCATTGCTTTAGGAGCACTTCCAATTGCACTTTCTCTTGGAGCGGCATCGACTAGTAGAATTGGTATGGGAGTTGTAATTGTGGGAGGAACTATCTTTTCATTGGCTTTAACGCTTTTTGTAATTCCTGCAATTTATTTTATGTGGTCAAGAGCAAGAAAGCATTATCCAGAATTTGACCATATTGACGAATACGAAAGAGAAAGCATTAAATAAAAACCAGAAATATACTTTCTGGTTAAAGAAAACGAATATGAATATCAAAAAAATATATTGTACAGTACTTATCCTGCTTTTTTGTGCAATTCAGACAAAGGCACAGGAAGTTCTTACTATTGAACAAGCTATGACCATAGCTTTGGAAAATAATTTTGAGATTAAAATTGCCAAAAACAATTCTAAAATAAACGAAACAAACGTTACCATTGGAAATGCAGGAATGTTGCCTACTGCAACGGCAAGTATTACAGACAATAACAATCTTACGAATTCAACACAAGTACGTCAGGATGGTACATCAACGACATTGAACAATGCCAAAAATAACAGTTTAAATTACGGTGTTAGTTTAGGATGGACTGTTTTTGATGGAATGAAAATGTTTGCCAAACTAGACCAGTTAAAAGAGCTTCAAAAATTGGGAGATGCAGAACTTAAAAGAACGATTTTGCTTAAAATTGCTCAGGTAAACTCTGCTTATTACGATTTGGTTCAGCAACAGCAACAGCTTTCAGCGTTAGACACAACAATTGTAATTTCGAACCAACGTTTAACTTTGGCTAAAAACCGTTTTAGTATCGGGAAGGCTTCAAAATTAGAAGTTTTAAATGCACAAGTAGATTTAAATTCTGACCAGGTGGCTTTGCTAAGACAAAAAGAAACGTATGCCAATAGCAAAATTTTATTGAATCAATACTTAGCTCGTGATCCTAAAATCGATTTTAAGGTTACTGATGAAGTAAAAGTGGATAATAAATTAATTTTAGCAGATTTAATGGATTTGGCTCAGAAACAAAATCCAGGTTTAGAATCGCAAATTATTAATAAACGTATAGCCGAATTACAGCTTAAACAAGTAAAAGCAGACCGTTATCCTACTTTAAGATTAACTTCTGGATATAATTTCTCTGAAAGCCAGTCTAGTTTAGGTTTTACCAGCGAAACTTCTTCAAAGGGTTTAAATTATGGTTTTAATGCTTCTATGAACATTTTTGATGGTTTTAATCAGCATCGAAATGAAAAAGTAGCTAAATTACAGATCGAAAATTCGCAGATTGCAATAGAACAGCAAAACACAATTTTAAATACACAATTAAGTACTGCTTTTCAAACGTATTTAACCAATTTGGAATTGATTGGTTTAGAAGAAAACAATGAAGCTATTGCCAGACAGAATTTGGAAATCACATTAGACAAATTTAAAATCGGAACCATTACAACACTCGATTTTAGAACTGCTCAGTTAAATTATGTCAATGCAAAAGTGCGTTACAGCAATGCACAATACGAAGCAAAATTATCTGAAATTGCCTTAAAAGAATTAGCGGGAAATATTAACTTTTAATTTTCCTTTTAAAAATCAAATATGATCTGCCGAATCTGCTAAATCTGCGAGCTATTTTTCTCTCACAGATTTAGCAGATTTGGCAGATTTTTTTTAATGTTAGCAAACATTTTTAAAGAAAAAATTCTGTTTGTATGATCTCAAATCATCCATAATTCTTGGTGCTGAATATTTTTCTATTTTACACACAGCAGAATATTTTTTTAATTTAAATTTGTTTCAAAACATACTTCAATGATTACATACAATACCAAAGACTGGTTCACCTTTATTTTTCATTTTCATAAATCGGATACCGTTCGAAAACTGTTTACGATTATGATTGCAATTGGAATATATGCCACAATTGTATGTTATCTTGAACTTCAATATTTTAAGGTAACCAAAAACGATTATATTTATAATATTCCGATGATGCACGGAATGCTTGGTTTTGTGATTTCACTTTTACTTGTTTTTAGAACCAATACCGCTTATGACAGATGGTGGGAAGGTCGAAAACTTTGGGGCGGACTTGTAAATAACAGCCGTAATCTAGCTATAAAACTTTCAGCAATTTTAAAAGACGAAAATGACAGAAAGTTTTTTAGAAAATTTATTCCTATGTATGCTGAAATTCTGAATATCCATTTAAAAGACGAAGAAACTAGCAAACAGCTTTTTGAAGATGTTGATTTGGAAATTGACCATCACAAACACAAACCGAATCAGTTAAAAAGAATAATGTATCATAAAATCAACGATTTGTATGATGCTGGAAAAATATCTGGCGATCAGCTTATTACAATAAATGAAGAATTAGTCGCTTTTACAGATATCTGCGGAGCTTGTGAGCGCATTAAAAACACACCTATTCCCTACTCTTACAGTGCTTTTATAAAGAAATTCATCTTCTTTTATACTATGACCCTTCCGTTTGGCTATTCTGTTAGTTTAGGATATTTAGTTGCGCCTGTGGTGGTTTTTATCTTTTATGTATTGGCCAGTTTAGAGCTTATTGCCGAAGAAATTGAAGATCCGTTTGGAAATGACGAAAATGATCTTCCAACAAGAAAGATTTCCGAAAACATCAAAAAACACGTTGAAGAACTGATTTAATAAAACGTTAAATCTGCCGTTTATATCCTTATTTTCATTAAATTTAAAGTCTCCACTAAAAACAAAATTTAATGAACAATCAACGATTCTTAGTCAATCCGCTCCAATTATCGCAAGAAAAATCATTAAAGACTCTTGTCGAAAACAGAACTATTTACAATTTGAATCATTGTGAATTAAATTTGTTTGAAACCTACGAATCGACTAAAATGGTTCCGTTAAAATTTAACGATTTAGTGGTGACAAGCATGCTAAGAGGCAAAAAAGTAATGCATCTTTTTGATGATCCTGAATTTGAATATCTGCCTGGAGAAACAGTAATTGTTCCTTCAAACGTAGAAATGAAAATTGACTTTCCGGAAGCCTCCAAAAGCAATCCAACTCAATGTCTGGCGCTAGCAATTGATCAATCTAAAATCGTGGAAATCTTAAATTTCTTAAATGAACAATATCCGAAAGAGGGAAATAACATGTACTGGCAGTTAAACTATCAGAATTATTTCTTTTACAATAATGTCGAAATGGCTGCGACGATTAATAAGCTCATCAAAGAATGCATGAGCACATCGATCACCAAAGATATTTTTGCCGATCTGACTTTAAAAGAATTATTGATCAGAATTATTCAAACGCAGACTGTAAAATCTCTTAATGAAGGAAAATTTATTGAAAACAATAATCCAATTACAGAGGTTACAGAATATATCAAACAGAATTTAAAAGAGAATATAAGTTTGAAATCACTAAGCGAAAAAGCTTGTATGAGTACCACTTCTTTTTATAGATTCTTTAAACGAGAACTCGGAATGAGTCCAATTGAGTATATTTTGAATGAAAAAATAAAATGTGCTAAAAACTTATTGAAGAATCCAAGCTTACAAATCAACGAGGTTTGTTATTTAGCTGGTTTCGAAGATGCCAACTACTTCATTAGATTATTTAAAAAATACGAAGGAATTACACCAAAACAGTATCAGTTACTTTATATAAATTAGGCGCAAAGTAACAAAGATACATAGGTTCAAAGTTTTGAAAACCTTTGCCACTTTGCAACTCTGAACCTTTGTTACTTAAAAAAAAGTCACTGGTTCTAAATCTTTCTCTTCTTCGGGAGTAAAAATTCTATATTCGATTTGAAAAGTCTTTTTTAATGGAGTTTCTAAAGAAAAACCTCCTACTCCAAATGCGTCAATTACGGTAAGAGTAAAGTGAGCATGTTTCCAGTATTCGAATAAATCTTTGTCTACCCAAAATTCAACATCTTCAACCTTACCAATACAAACATCTCCAGTTCGCTGATAATAACCTCCTTTTTCAAAACACTGCGGTTGTGTGCCTTCGCAACATCCTCCAGCTTGATAAAACATCAAATCACCGTGTTTTTCTTTTAGAACATTAATCAGTTCGACTGCTTTTTCTGTGGCATCAATTCGTTTAATCATCGCTATAAAAATTAAAAAAAGCAGTAAACTCAATTAAGATTTTACTGCTTTAACATAACCAACTATTTAGGACTGTGCTATATCTAGCACAATTCTTCCTTCTATTTCACCTTTTTTCATTTTATCAAAAACGGTGTTTACATCTTCTAGTTTTGAAGTTGTTACGGTTGCTTTCACTTTGCCATCAACAGCAAATTCAATTGCTTCCTTCATATCTTTTCGGGTCCCTACAATAGAACCTCTAATGGTGATTCTATTTAATACGGTATCGAAAATAGACAAATCAAAATTGCCTGGAGGAAGTCCGTTTAATGCCATTGTACCTTTTCTTCTCAATGTTTCAAGCCCTTGTTTGAACGCAATTGGAGAAACTGCGGTAACCAATGCCCCATGCATTCCACCAACCTCTTTCTTTAAGAATTCTCCAGGATTTTGATTTTTAGCATTAACAACCAAATCGGCACCTAATTTTTTTGCCAGTTCCAATTTATCATCTCCAATATCAATTGCAGCCACATTCATTCCCATAGCTTTTGCATATTGCACAGCAACGTGCCCTAAACCTCCAATACCAGAAATTGCTACCCATTCGCCAGGTTTTACCTCAGTTTCTTTTAATCCTTTATAAACCGTAACACCAGCACATAAAATCGGAGCCATTTCTATAAAATTCACATTAGAAGGCAAAATTCCAACATATCTGGCATCTGCAATTACATATTCTGCAAATCCACCATCTACGCTATAACCGCCATTCTGCTGACTTTCGCATAAAGTTTCCCAGCCTGTAATACAATGATCACAGCCTCCGCAGGCACTGTATAGCCAAGGCACGCCAACAGCGTCTCCTTCTTTTACGTTTTTTACGTCCTGTCCAACTGCAACAACGTAACCAACGGCTTCGTGCCCTGGAATTAAAGGCATTTTAGGTTTAACTGGCCAATCCCCATCTACAGCATGTAAATCGGTGTGGCACACTCCACTTGCAATTACTTTTACAAGAATTTCATTTCTACCTGGGCGTTTTACTTCAACTTCTTCAATTTGTAGAAGAGAACCAAATTCTCTAACGACCGCAGCTTTCATTGTTTTTGGAAGCATAATTCTATGGTTTTAAGAGAATAGAAAACTTTTTTAGCTTTCTATTCTCAAGTTTATATTCTTTTAGAAGAATCCTAGTTTCTTTTTATCGTAAGAAATCAGCATGTTTTTGGTTTGGCGATACTGGCTCAGCATCATTTTATGATTTTCACGGCCAATTCCAGATTGTTTGTAGCCTCCAAACGGAGCTCCTGCAGGATAAGAATGGTATTGATTAATCCAAACTCGACCAGATTGAATCGCTCTTGGAACCTGATAGATTTCATGTGCATCACGAGTCCAAACTCCAGCTCCTAAACCATACATGGTATCATTTGCAATTTCGATCGCTTCTTCGGTAGTTTTAAAAGTCGTAACTGCCAAAACTGGCCCGAAAATTTCTTCTTGAAAAATTCTCATTTTGTTGTGACCTTTAAATAAAGTTGGTTTGATGTAATAGCCACCTTCTAAATCGCCACCCAATTTATTTTCATCACCACCAGTCAATAATTCTGCTCCTTCTTCTTTTCCTAATTTGATATAAGACATGATTTTTTCTTTCTGAACAATCGAAGTCTGAGCGCCAATCATAGTAGATTTATCTAACGGATTTCCAGCAATAATAGCTTCTGTTCTTTCAATTACTTTTTTGATAAACTTGTCGTAAATATCTTCGTGAATTAATAATCTAGAAGGACAAGTACAAATTTCACCTTGATTTAAAGCAAACAAAACAGCGCCTTCTACAGCTTTGTCAAAGAAATCGTCATCGTGATCTGCTACTGATGGGAAGAAAATATTTGGAGATTTTCCGCCCAATTCTAAAGTAACCGGAATAATATTTTCTGTTGCATATTGCATTACCAAACGTCCTGTAGTAGTAGAACCTGTAAATGCCGCTTTTGATACTTTTTTATTGGTTACTAACGGACGACCTAATTCTGCACCAAAACCATTTACAATATTCAGAACTCCTGGAGGAAGAAGATCACCAATTAATTCCATTAAAACCATAATAGATATTGGCGTACTTTCTGCTGGTTTCAAGACAATTGTATTTCCTGCCGCAAGAGCTGGAGCAATTTTCCAGACTGCCATTAAAATTGGAAAATTCCACGGAATAATCTGCGCCACAACACCTAGAGGTTCGCTTAACGCAATAGAAACCGTCTGTGAATCTAATTCTGCTATCGAACTTTCTTCTGCACGAATAACTCCAGCAAAATATCTAAAGTGATCAATTGCTAACGGAATATCGGCCGCAAGTGTTTCACGAATTGGTTTTCCGTTATCAACCGTTTCAACTGCAGCGATATATTCTAAATTGTCTTCTATTTTTTGTGCAATCTTATTTAGTAAAATACTCCTTTCGGTTACAGAAGTTTTTCCCCAAGTTTTAAATGCTTCATAAGCAGTATCTACAGCCAATTCGAGATCTTCTTTTCCAGAATGTGCTGCTTTTGTAAATACTTTTCCATCAATTGGAGAAACAACATCAAAGTATTCTCCTGTAATTGGCGCTACAAATTTTCCACCAATATAGTTATCGTATTTTGCCTTAAATTCAGGTCTTTTTACTGCGGTGCTCATAATATTCTTTTTTTGATTTACTCCAAATTTAGTTTCATAAAAAGAAACAGAATAGCATTATTCATTCATCTTGTAGCACAAAAATTACACATTCGTTTTTTTTAGTCTTTTATAATAATCATTTATCAAAATTTTAATCTATAAATTGCTAAATAATTAGCAGGCAGCATTTTTCAGTCATTTAAAAACAACTAGAAAAAACTACTCAATTTTTTCCTACTCCAATGCGCAATCCTTATATTTGTAACCTCATACAAAGAATTAAAGAACTACAATGAAAATATCTTACAACTGGTTAAAACAATTTATTAAAACAGATTGGACATCTGAGCAGACTTCTGAATTACTAACAGATTTAGGTTTAGAGGTTGAAGTTGTCGAAAAATACGAATCAATAAAAGGAGGTTTAGCAGGCGTTGTTGTTGGACACGTGCTAACATGCGAAAAACATCCTGATGCTGATAGATTGAAAGTTACCACCGTTAATATTGGTTTAGAAGCTCCTGTACAAATTGTTTGTGGTGCTGCAAATGTGGCTGCAGGACAAAAAGTGCCTGTTGCAACAATCGGAACTGTTCTATACGATAAAGATGGTGCAGAATTTACCATTAAAAAAGGAAAAATCCGCGGACAAGAGAGTCACGGAATGATCTGTGCTGAAGATGAATTAGGTCTAGGTACAAGTCACGACGGAATTATGGTTTTGGCTGAGGATTTAGTTCCTGGAACACCTGCTTCTGAAGTTTTTCAAATTGCAAATGACGAAGTTTTTGAAATTGGATTGACACCTAACCGTGCCGATGCTATGAGTCATTTTGGAACTGCACGCGATTTAAGAGCGGGAATGTTGCAGCGTGGCGTAAACATAGAATTGATTACACCTTCTGTAAGCAATTTTAGAGTTGACATGCGCACCCTAAAAATTGATGTAAATGTTGAAGATAATCATTTAGCTCCAAGATATTGTGGTGTAACTATTTCTGGAATTTCTGTACATGAATCTCCAAGCTGGTTACAAGATCGTTTAAAAGCTATCGGATTAACTCCAAAAAATAATATTGTTGACGTTACTAATTATGTTCTTCATGAATTAGGGCAACCTTTACATGCTTTTGACGCAGCAAAAATCAACGGAAAAATCATTGTAAAAACAGCTACTGAAGGAACTAAATTTGTTACTCTTGATGACGTTGAAAGAACACTTCACAAAGAAGATTTAATGATTTGCGACGAAAAAGGTCCGCTTTGTATTGCAGGTGTTTTTGGCGGTAAAAAATCTGGCGTTTCTGAAGGAACTACTTCTATTTTCTTAGAAAGTGCTTATTTTGATCCTGTGAGCATTCGTAAAACAGCAAAAAGACATCAATTAAGTACAGATGCTTCTTTTAGATTTGAAAGAGGAATTGACCCAACGATTACAGAATATGCTTTAAAACGTGCAGCGCTTTTAATTCAAGAAGTTGCTGGCGGAAAAATTACTTCTGATGTTGTAGAAGTGTACCCTAAAAAAGTGGAAGATTTTTCTGTTTTATTGAATTTTAGCCATGTTTCTAAAATTATCGGACAGGAAATCCCAAAAGATACGATTAAAAAAATCTTGGTTTCTTTAGATATTAAAGTAAACAGCGTTTCTGATACTGGTTTAGGTTTAACAATTCCTGCATATCGTGTAGACGTTCAGCGTGAAATTGACGTAATCGAAGAAATCTTGAGAGTTTACGGTTATAACAACATTAATTTTTCTAAGAAATTTAATGCTACAGTAGCAAATTCACCAAGAACAGAAGATTATAAAGTACAAAACGTAATTGCTTCTCAGTTAAATTCGCAAGGTTTCCACGAAATGATGGCTAACTCATTGACAACTGCAGCTTATGCGAAATTATCTGCTTCATTAAAAGAAGAACATAATGTTTCAATGTTGAATCCGTTGAGTAGCGATTTAGCGACACTTCGCCAGTCTTTATTATTTTCTGGCTTAGAAGCGGTTTCTTATAACATTAATAGAAAAAATTCGGATTTAAAATTATTTGAATTCGGAAAAACATATCACAAGTATTTAAACGGATATGAAGAGCATAAACACCTTTCTTTATTAGTTTC
>NZ_DHEI01000056.1:10486-17604 GCF_002399805.1 Flavobacterium sp. UBA4854 | reverse complement strand
CTTAAATATTCTCGGACTTTAATTCCAGATTCTTTTAAATCCTCGTCTTTCCATTTCCCATCAGATTTAGCTGTTTTTTTTAGAATAGAACAAGTTTCATCCTTATCTGATACCGACCATGTAATCCAGCTTAATTTCCGAGCTTCCATCCAATCAATGTATTCTTGCCAAGCTTTATAATTTAACGGTCCATCTCCAGAAGCCTCCATTCCTGCCGATTCTGAAATAAAAACTGGCAAGCCGCTTTTAATAGCTCTATCTGTTCTATCTCGTAATTCTTTACCATGCGTAGCGGCATAAAAGTGCATTGTATACATTATATTGTTATATCCTCTTATTGGATCTTCGGCAGGCAAATCAATATCCTGATCCCAATGAGGACAACCTACTAAAATTATATTATTAGGATCGTTTTCTCGAATAACTTTGATAACTTCTTCTGCATAGTTCTTTACTTCCCACCAAGTTTCATAATCTGGCTCGTTGAATACTTCATATATTATATTAGGATACTTGGCGTACTTTTTTGACATTTCTGCAAAAAATGCCGTAGCTTCTTTAAGGTTTATATTATGACTATGCCAATCTATAATTACATATATATCAGATTTTATAGCGCCATTTACAACAGCCTCGATTTTTTCTTTAGAAAACTGAGGATCGTTTATATAGGAGTAATCTCCTAATTCGATTCCCATTGCGGCGCGAACTACATTACAATTAAAATCTTTTTTTAACCAGCTTACTGCTTTTTCATTATAAAATCTCGGCCACATGCTGTGCCATCCAAAACTTAAACCACGGAGCACAATTGGATTATTTTCTTTATCTACAAGTTGAGTTCCAAGAATACTTAATTGCCCATGTTTTTTAACGAATTGTGCTTTTGAAACATTTACACATAGCAAAAGAAAAAAAGCAGCATACCAAACCTTTGATTTCATATTATATAGCTTTAAGGGATTAATTTTAAGGTAACAACATCATGAGAAGCTATTTCGGTTATAAAAGCTTTCTTCGTATTTCCTATTTCTTTGTTTTTCCAAAGATCTTTTATTTTGAAAACTGTTTTACTAAAATCAGCTTCGTATCCAAAATCGACATCTTTGATATTGTTTTTCTTCCAATCAAAACTAACTTTTTTTGAGGTTTCAGTTCTATTTACAAAACTCACCGCCCAAGCCCCGTCTGAAAGTGGTTTTACCCAAACCTCTACTCCATATAAAATTGCACATTTAAATCCCTGAATTCCAAGTTTATCTTGATTTACCGAAAGTAATTCTTTATTGGTTAAAATTGCCAAAGTTTCTTTAGACATTTTTCGATAATCGTTTCCTGTAAATAAAGGTGACGAAAGCATACACCACATTGCAAAATGCGTTTTATCTTCTGTATTATTCATTTCGTTTCCAACTTCCATCATATCAAAATCATTCCAATGATCTGGACCTGAATATTTACGGATATCTTTTCTCATATCTGCAATTTTCATGAATCCCCAAGATGACCAATTTTCCGGATGTTTGAATTCGCAGTCAAAACAAGGATAAATATCTCCAGAAATTCTCCAAAGATTTCCAACTGGTTTTCCCCACTCCCACGGTTGATTATCTCCCCATTCGCAAAGACTAAAAACAATTGGCTTTCCTGCAGTTTTGAGCGCATTACTCATGGTTGTATAAGCCTCTTTTGCAGTAATTCCTTCTGTATTACACCAATCGTATTTCAAGAAGTCTATTCCAAGTTTTGCATAAAATCTAGCATCTTGATATTCATAACCTCTTGTTCCCGGATAACCAGCACAGGTTTTTGTTCCTGCGCAATTGTACAATCCAAATTTCAAACCTTTACTATGTACATAATCGATAAGTGCTTTCATTCCGTTTGGAAATTTTTCTGGATCTGGAACTAAATCACCATTTACATCCCGTTCGTGCGTCATCCAGCCATCATCTAAAACAATATATTTATAACCTGCGGCTGCTAAACCAGAAGAGACCATAATGTCTGCCGTTTCTTTCACCAACTTTTCGTCTATATTAGTTGCAAAAGTATTCCAAGAATTCCAGCCCATTGGAGGCGTCATTGCAAGGCCTTGAAATTTTCCGCCTTGTTGCGTGTGCGTATTTCCTTGACTAAAAGTAAAACTCGAAACACTTAAAAGAAACCCTAAAATTATTTTTTTCATTCTTTATCTATTTTAAAAAAGATATTCCCTAATTTCTCAATTAGGGAATACCTCAAACTAACTCATAACAAATATTATTTTTATAAAAACCCGATGTCGTCTATGTAAAAAGCACTAGATGGAGTAATTGTTCCTCCTGAAAACTCTTGAATAAACACACTATCAAAATTTCCATCAGTCAAAAGTTCAGGGTGTAAAGCTGAAATAGGAATTGAAATATTATTCCATTGTCCAGGAATTAACGTTACAGTTGTACCTTTAGCAGAATCACCCGTATCACTATTTATGGTAACCATAATTTTAGTGCTTTCGGTTGGAAATATAGACATTTTAACAAATTGATAATCTGCAGCGTTAAGAAGAAGATCTGAGTGCATGAAAAGTCCGCTCCAAGCTTCTGCAACTTTCTTAATTGCATATGTTCCTCTGCTAACTTTTTCTGTGCTTTCCCAGGTGATGTCTCCTCCCCAGCCCCAGCCCCAGCCTTTCAGTGAGTCTTCGTATAATAAATATTTAAGGCCTATACCACTTGGAGCAGAAACTCCAAATTCAGTCTCTACAACAATAAGCGCATACGAATCAAAATCTGCTGGAACAGTTGCTTTTATTTCTGTTTTAGACACTACAGTAAATGTAGCTTCAGAAGATCCAAACTTAACCGTTTTAACTTTTACAAAATTCTGTCCTGTAATAGTAATAACATCTCCAGCAGAAGCTAAAACTTGTGACAAACTTGTAATTGCAGGAGCTGGAGGAGTTAACACAATTACATTATCCAAAACATTTACAAAACCATTCGTACCATAATAATCAAGTCCTGGAGCCGCTTTATCGGATCCATTAACTTTTAAAACATTATTAGTTACGTTAATGCTTAGTAAATATAAATCAGGATTTACGGCATTTGCCATTGTTGCATAATCTCCTGTTGTTAAATAATCAGCTTCAACACCTTCAAGTTTAGCTACTCTTTTTTTAACACCTTTAACTACATGACTTAAAACAAGTTGCTTTAGATCATCTACTGGAACTAAATTGATATCTGGATATCCTAAATCATTTACATAACCATTCGCTACTAAATAAGCGTCTAGAGCTGTATTATTAGGAACAAAATAAGTAAAATCATCAGGTGTATTTAATGACGATTCTAAACCAGCAAGTTGGATTGCTTTTGCAAACGTACTTAAATTGCTATTTGCCAAGACTAATCCGTATGCTGTATTGTAATTTTGTTGCGCCCCACCTATATCTTGAATATCATTATCACAAGAAGAAGCTGCTACAAGCAAAAAGACACATACAGCAATATGTTTTAATTTATTATATATATTTTTCATAAATTCTCTTTTAGTTTTTTAATTATGAATTTTAATAAGTAAACCCGATTAACAATCGGAATTTATTTTTCGAATTCGTCACAATTATTTTAATACCAATCAAATATCATCAAGTAAGATTGTGTTTCCGCCAAAGCCACCAAATTCTTGCCATCCAATTTTGCTTAATACAGCTGGATTACCTACATCGCTAAAAGGAATTTCTATATATGTCCATGAATCCGATTTAAATTCTACTACCTTAAAATTATTATCGGCATCTCCATTAATAAAAAACTTTACTTTTCCAGCTTTTGCACCCTTAACAGAGAATCTAACCGCTTTAAATTTATCGGTATCTGTAAAATTCCAAGAAGCAAGTGCAATAAGATAACCATCCCACTCACCAGATTTCCATTCAATACATTTAGTACCTTGACTAGCATCTTTAGAATAAGCCAAATCAAAAGAATTGGTTCCATCCCATTTCTCGTCCCAACCCCAAATATTGGTTGGAGCATCATCATAAATTTCACTTCCTAATGCTTGGCTAGCAACAGTTGTTCCTGAAACATTTGTTACAGATAGATATTTATATTTGAAGTCATCTGGAACTTTTACTTTTATTTCAGTCAATGTCGATTCAATAGGCTCAACTTTTGTAGCTCCAAAATTTACAGAAGGACGCAAAAAGTATTCTCCCGTAATTGTAATTATGTCTCCTGCATTAGGGTTAATTGGAAATCCTTTAATAGTAGGACTTGGAGGTCGAATTGCTATTTTATAGTTTAAAGTACCAAGATTGGTAACTATTTTCATTTCGTCCATTTCGTTATAATATGGCGTTTTTTGATCTACCAACACAACGATCGCGTTATCTGTTACGAAAGTCGGATTAAAATAAGATTCTAACCCATTGAATGAAATTGATTTTAATGTAGCAAAACCAGATCCTCTAATGATATAATAATTTCCTGCATTAATAATATCTGTAGGAACATCTACCTGTCTGTCTCCTTCAACCAAAGGATCATCAATAACAGATTTGCTAATTCCTGTTACTGCAAGTTTTCCAGATGAACCTCCAGAATCATCATTTGAACAAGAAGCGAACAGCAAAATTGAAACTGAAGCCAAAAAATACAACTTCAATAACATTCTATCTTTTATATTTTTCATAGTGATTTACTTTTTAAAAAATTATTTAAAATTGTAAGGAACCGGTGCCTCTTTCAACTTTGGATTTTTTCTAACTTCAATATCTGGTTTTGGATAAGTAAAATCTGTTGGAGTTGGTGTATAATGCATTACTCCTTGAGAATCAAAACCTCTATCTTGCTGAGAAATAATATTAATTGCTTCTTGACGCGGAAGTCTTCCTAAGTCAAACCAAAATTCTCCTTCAAAAGCAAATTCAACTCTTCTCTCGTGAAATAAAGCTGTTTTTGTCAAAGGAACATTATTTCCTAAAATACCAAGACCTGCTCTCTGTCTCACCATATTGTATGAGTCTTTTGCTGCTGCATTGGTAGTTTCATCAGCTCCAGCCATAATTGCTTCTGCATAAATCAATAAAAGGTCTGCATAACGCATAATATAATTGCAATTATTCATTCCTCCCCATGAATCTGCTGGACCTGTTTCGCTAGTAGCTTGTCCTACAACATATTTTTTAACCGCAGCACCAGTGTTAGCCAATATATCTCCGTACTTATCTTTATCTACTACAAAACCTATTTGCCCGTCTGCCTTCAGATTAGGATAAGAATCGCCATAAACCATAAAAGATTCTTTTCTTCTTAAATCGCCTATTTCAAAAGCATCTTGCACATCGTTACTTGGCACATATGTAGCACCATAAGATGCATTATCATTCAGAATATCTAAACCATATTGAATGTTAGAAAAGTTTCCTCCTCCGTAAGTGTTTATAGCACCAGACCATTGCCAAGAATAAATTGATTCTTCGTTGTTATTTTTGCTAGTCAAAAACAAATCTGCAAAATTTGGCAACAAAGCAAACTCTCCTGAATTGATAACCTTCTCAGCCATTAATTTAGAATCTGAGTATTTTTTTTCATATAAATACACTTTAGCCAAAAATGCTTCTGCAGAACCTTGCGTTACAAAAATATTGTCTCCACTAGCAGATCTTGATCTGATTTTTGATTTTAGATTTGCCACTGCAAATTTGAAGTCGTTTTCAATGAATGTATAAACATCTTCAATTCTGTTTGTATTAACTAACGGGTCTTTTGCTAAAGCTAAATTATCTTCAATAATCGGCACTGGCCCGTACAAACGAACTAAATAAAAATAAGCTATCCCTCTAAAAAAGTGCGCCTCGGCAATAGTATTTTTAATTACATCGCGGCTCACAGCTGAAGTAGCATTTTTCTCTATATTATTAATTAAATTATTAGCCTGAGCTACAATTGCAAAACAAGCTCTCCAAGGATCTAATAAAATTGGACTGTCAGAAGTTAACTTAAATTGAATAAGTTCTGGTCCATCTGCATAAGCTAAGCAGTTTCCTGACGACAACTCAGACAATGCATAAAAATTTTTAGTATAATAAGGTGCCCACATTGCTCCATACATACCATAAGTAGTACGCGCCACTTGCTCGTCGCTATTATAAAACTGGTCACTGCTGTAACTATCTTCAGATGGACGATCCAAGAAATCTTCGCTGCAAGAAGTAGTTGCCAAACCTAGTGTCAAGAATAAAACGAATGTCTTTATATTGATATATTTTTTCATAAGAGTAGTAATTAAAATTCTAAATTCAATCCAAAAGTGAAACTACGATTGGTTGGGTAACGACCAGAATCAATTCCTGATAATAATGGATCTTGATTATATGATCCGATCTCTGGATCATAACCTGTATATTTAGTAAATGTGTAAAGATTTTGAATACCTAAGTAAAATCTTAGTTTACTAATACTCGCTTTCGAAATAACATCAGAAGGCATGCTATAACCAAAAGTTAATTGCTGAATTCTTAAGTATGATCCATCTTCTACGTAACGATCAGAAATTGCAATGTTTGGATTTCCGTCTCCACCATCAGGTCTTGGATATTTTGCATTTGGATTTTCTGGTGTCCAGAAATCTGCAGCTTCAGCCAATTGATTTTCATACAAACGTTGGTTTTTTGTACCAGCACGTCTAGTTAAATTCATTACTTTATTTCCGTAAGATCCTTGTAAAAAGACTCCTAAATCTAAATTTTTGTAATTGAAAGTATTGTTGAATCCATAAGTGAATTTTGGTTGCGGATTACCGATGTACGTTAAATCCTTCTCATCAATTAAACCGTCTTTGTTTTGATCTACGTATTCAATATCTCCTAATTGGCTTTTTACAGCTTTATTTCCTGTAAAAGGAATTGGTGCATTTGCCAATTGCTCATTGGTTCTAATAATACCAACTGATTGGTATCCGTAAAACTGACCAACTGCCTGACCAACCACTGTTTTGGTAACTGCTTTAGTAGTATAATCATTAAGCATTACATCTTTTGTCAAATCAAAATTATCTTGTAAGCTCAATAATTTATTTTTATTTGCAGAGAATATTACTTTTGAATTCCATTTAAAATCTTT
>NZ_DHEI01000056.1:0-10318 GCF_002399805.1 Flavobacterium sp. UBA4854 | reverse complement strand
CTTCCTAAATTCACATTTGGCGCTCCTAAACCTCCTTGATAAGCATCTGTACCAGTAACATAATAAGGTAATGGCAAAACAAATAAAAATCCTTCTGATTCTTTTCTATATACATCAACCGTTGCTTGAAGTTTAGAATTAAAAAGTGTAAAATCTAGACCAAGGTTAGTTTGTTTAGAAGTTTCCCAAGTTAAGCCAGGGTTTGCAATATTATTTACAGTAAAGAAATTTCCCATTGCAGATTTTATTGCTCGAACTGTACTCATATAACCTGCACCACCAATATTTTGGTTTCCAGTTTCTCCATATCCAGCTCTAAATTTGATATTGTCAATATACTCTTTAGTGCCTTCCATAAACTTTTCGTTTGAAAGTTTCCAATAACCAGAAACAGAAGGAAAGTAACCCCATTTTTCTCCAGGTCCAAAATTAGAACTTCCATCAGCTCTCATTGTTGCCTGCAAACCATAACGGTTATCAAAATCGTAATTAAAAGATCCAAAGAAAGAGTATAAAGAAGAACTTCCTTTATATTCTGAAGCCACAACTGTATCAGGATCTCCTAAACTAATAGAATGGATATCATTACTTAATAAGCCTGAAACCGATTGTGAGTTTCCGTTCCAATGGCTATCATTAGCCTCTTGACCAACTAATACATTAAAATGATGTTTGTCTAAATCAGTCTTGTAAGTTAAAACGTTTTTAACGTTCATACCATACCAATTGTTAGCTCTTTCAACAAGCGAATTAGTTTCTCTAACTGCCGATCCCCATTTGTAAGTAGGTTGAAACCCTTCGAAATTATCAATATTAGTAGATCCTCCAAAATCAAAACGATACTCTAATCCTTTTGCTATTCTAAAATTAGCATAAAAGTTTCCAAGGAAATTCTTTTTAATCAACTTATTAGTATTCATCAAAGCCGAAGCTACAGGATTAATCCAAACTCCGATTGATCCATCTGCTGGTGGACCAGCATAATTACCATTAGTATCTTTTACTGCAACATCTGGAGTAGACAAAATAGATGTACTAATAATACCATTACTTGCACCATTAATTGTAATATCCTCGTTAGTTATACCTGTTCCAATAGAAACACCAACAGTCAGCCAGTCTTTTATTTTACTGTCTACGTTCGTTTTAAAATTATATCTTTTAAATCCAGAACCAATTACAATACCTTCTTGATTTACATAACCTCCAGAAATATAATAAGTCGTACCATCTTTTGCTCCTGAGAAAGAAATCTGATGGTTAGTCATTATTGCTGTTTTATAAATTTCATCTTGCCAGTTTGTCCCTTTACCTAAAACAGACGGAACAGCAAACTCATCTCTAGGCGTTACACCATAAACCCCTGCTAAAGCATTTTGCTGCGCCGCATATTGGCTCAAAGTCATCGTATCTAATAAACGTGTAACATTTTGAATAGACATGAAGGAATCAAAAGTGATCTTTCCTGAGCCTTTCTTACCTCTTTTTGTTGTAATAATTACAACCCCATTTGATGCTCTAGAACCATAAATTGCTGTTGCAGATGCATCTTTCAAAATATCCATTGTCTCGATATCATTTGGATTTAAAAATGCAATAGGGCTAGAAGTAACGTTTCCTGTATTTGTTCCTAAGTAACCAGTTACAATAGAACCACCTGTGTTTGTATTAGAAGCATCTCCAGAAATTGGAATACCATCTATGATATACAATGGCTCATTTGTTCCAGAAATAGAAGTCGTTCCACGTATTTTAACCGAAACACTACCTCCAGGCTGACCAGAGTTATTCGTAACTGAAACCCCTGCAGCACGTCCTTGTAACAATTGATCTACAGACACCTGTGGAGTATCAGCAAAATCTTTAGAGGTTACTGTAGAAACAGCCCCCATTAAGTCCTTTTTCTTTACACTTCTATATCCTACGTTTACTAGAACCTCACGCAAATCTTCGGCGCTAAGTTTCAGAACAACATTGACTGTTCCTCCGTTTTTAACGTTGATTGTTTGTGCAACATATCCAATAAATGAAACAGAAATAGTAGAATTTGCAGGTGCTTCAATAGAATATTTTCCATCAAAGTCTGTCGAAGCCGTCTTCTTTGTACCGGTAACTACGATATTGGCACCTGGTATAGATAACCCCTTTTCATCAGATACAGTTCCCGAAACCTTTACCTGAGCCGTAATAAAATTACTAGTCAGTAACAAAAATAATATCAAAGGAACGGCTCTGTGGTCAGCCATCCAA
Organism: Flavobacterium sp. UBA4854; assembly: GCF_002399805.1. Classification (NCBI taxonomy): domain Bacteria; kingdom Pseudomonadati; phylum Bacteroidota; class Flavobacteriia; order Flavobacteriales; family Flavobacteriaceae; genus Flavobacterium; species Flavobacterium sp. UBA4854. The sequence continues at coordinate 8,068 of NZ_DHEI01000056.1, read as the reverse complement.
TGAATGAAGCTAGTCATTAGTTTTTTCATAATAAGTGTTTGGTTAGTTAAATTTGTTTTTTTCTATAATCTAAAAGCAAATGCCAGGGTAATTTTTACGTTTTAAATTATTTAACAAATCTATAACAGAGAGGGTTATCAAATCAATAGTATTATATCATTTAATGATAATATTTTTACCAGAGACGATTAAAAAAACACATATGAAAATAAAACCATTAAAATTTTAAATTATTCTCAATTACACCACTCTCAAAAACCCAAACAATGAATTAAAAACAACGAAAACCCAAAAATCAAACGTTTTCGTTAAAAATAATATTTAGTAGTGACAAAAAAGTATCACTATAAAATACGCTTTAGACCTGAAAATTCTTCTCGATATTGACTTGGCGTACAATTTTTTGTTGCCTTAAAACTGCGATTGAAGTTAGCAATATTATTAAACCCAGATTTAAAAGCAACTTCAGAAACACTCATATCTTTCTCAACCAACCAACGCGCAGCATAACCAATACGAATATCATTTATATAATTGACAAAAGTTTTTCCTGTTCTTTTTTTTATAAATCGATTAAAAGAAATTATCGACATACTCGCCACATTTGCCACATCTTCTAGAGTGATTTTTTCAGCAAAGTGTTTTTGCACATACTCATAAACCAATTTCATTTTATCGTAATCATCAAAAGTATCATAGTCTACCGTATAAGTCGAAAGCAAACGCTGATTTCTAGAATTGGCAAGATCATATAATAAAGAAGTTATTTCAAGAAAATAATCCATACCATCCAATTTAGATAGTCTCACAAGCCTTGGCGTTAATTCTTCTGCTGTTTTCTTCGAAAAAAGAATTCCGTGAATCGATCTATTAAACATATCTCGAATCGGATTCATAATACGTCTTGACAACAAAGATTCATGAAATAAATCATTATGAAACTGAATTGTTATTTCGTGTATTTTTTTACTTGTACATTTATTTAGCTCCCAACCGTGATATAAATTCGGACCAATTAAAACCAATTCGACATTATCGATTTCTTCAATATTATCTCCTACAACTCTCTTCACTCCTTTTCCGTTTTGAATAAAATTGATCTCGAATTCTGGATGATAATGAACCGGAAAATCAAAACTATCTTTCACGCGATCAAAAACCAAAAAGCTATCACTCGCAGCAAGCGGTGCTATTTCTCTATAAAAATTTTTCGTACTACCCATCTTAAAAATTATTTTCAGGAAAACAATATTTGTCTTTTTTGATTGCAATAATATGATATATAATTGATAAAATAATATTAATTACAGTATAATCATCCGTTTATCTTTGAAAAAGTTAATTTATCATTTCTTTAAAAAGAATATTAATAATAAACATTAATCATTTTTTATTAAATAACTTTTTATAGTTTTAATAATTTTAACAATAATAACATAGAGAATTTTGGATAAAAAAATCGCTATATTTTAAAAACTATAAACTCTTGTTTAGTCAGCTTTTAGCTAAACAATCAACTAATATTTTTCGATGAAAAAACATTTTTTAACGCTTTTAACTGTAACTCTAATAGCAAGTTCATGTATGTCTCAAAAAAGCACTAGTAATACTAATTTGTCACTTTCAGATAAAAAAGCAACAACTGAAACTAAATCTTTATATAAAGAACTTAACACTTTAACTCAAAAAGGGTTCTTATTCGGACATCAGGATGATTTGGCTTATGGCGTTAAATGGAAATATGAAGATGGGCGAAGCGATATAAAAGATGTTGTCGGTGATTATCCTGCAGTATATGGATGGGATATTGCCGGCTTAGAAAATGATAGTCCAAATAATATCGATGGCGTACCTTTTACTAAAATGAAACAGTATATTATTGAAGCAAATGCAAGAGGCGGAATTTCTACAATAAGCTGGCATTTTGACAACCCTGCAACAGGAAAAAACGCTTGGGATAACGCGCCAAACTCTTTAAAAACAATTTTGCCTGGAGCCGAAAATCATAAAAAATTCACTTCATGGTTAGATAAAGCAGCTGTTTTCTTTTTGTCTTTAAAAGATAAGAATGGTAAAAACATTCCGATTCTCTTTAGACCTTTTCACGAACTTACCGGCGGATGGTTTTGGTGGGGAAAAGGAAATTGCACATCAGAAGAATTTAAAACCGCTTGGAAATTTACCTTTGATTATCTTCAGAAAAAAGGCGTTCATAATTTAATCTATGTTTACAATACGGGAAGTTTTGGAAACGAAAATGATTTCTTAACCAATTATCCAGGAGACAATTACGTCGATATTTTAAGTTTTGACAGTTACCAAAATAATACTGATTCAAATGGAGAAAAATTCATCTCTGAAGTTCAGAACCAATTTAAAATATTGAATGAAATAAGCCTAAAAAAGCATAAACCAATGGCTTTGGCAGAAGCTGGCTATGAAGCAGTTCCAGACCCAAAATGGTGGACAGGAACTTTATTGAAAGCCATTGGAGATTATAAAATTTCTTATGTCCTGTTATGGAGAAATCATGGTTGGCAAGAAAAAGAACAAAAAATGCATTACTATGCTCCTTTTAACGGACAAGTAAGCGAGAAAGATTTCATAGATTTTTACAATCTCGACCAAACAATCTTTGAGAAAGACATTCAGAAAAAATTAAAATAATCGCCCCAAAATAAATTACAATCTTTAAAAGAAATCTAATGCACGACAAAATTAGTTTAAAAGAAAAAATTGGTTACGGACTTGGAGACGCTGCTTCATCTATGTTTTGGAAAATTTTCAGCATGTATCTGTTATTTTTCTACACCGACGTTTTCGGATTAGCGCCTGCCATAGTAGGAACTATGTTTTTAATTACTAGAATCTGGGATTCTTGCTTTGACCCAATTGTTGGAATTCTAGCCGATAGAACCAAAAGCAAATGGGGAAAATTTAGACCTTATTTACTTTGGGTAGCAATACCTTTTGCCGTGATTGGAGTTCTAACTTTTTACATTCCTGATTTTGACGAAAAAGGAAAAATCATCTATGCTTATGTGACATATTCCTTAATGATGATGATTTATTCTTTAATCAATGTTCCTTACGCATCACTTTTGGGCGTAATGTCTTCAGACAGAAAAGAAAGAAATACACTTTCTTCTTACCGTATGGTTTTTGCCTTTGGAGGAAGTCTTTTAGCGCTTTGGCTAATTGAGCCCTTAGTAAATTATTTCGGTGGAAATTTAAATTCAAAAACTGGTTGGCTGGCTACAATTGCCGTTTTCGGATTAATCACAACCATCTTTTTCTGGGCTTGTTTTTTATTCACTAAAGAAAGAATTAAGCCAATTGAAAATGAACAAAACAACTTAAAAGAAGATTTAAAAGATCTTCTAAAAAATAGACCTTGGTGGATTTTGCTTGGAGCAGGAATTGGCGCATTAGTTTTCAATTCTATTCGTGATGGTGCAGCAGTTTACTATTTTAAGTATTATGTAAGCAGTACTATAAACTTCGATTTTTCTCTTTTCGGAACCGATTTCCATATGACTCCAACTTCAATTTATTTGGTTTTAGGACAAGCAGCAAACATCATTGGAGTAATCATTGCAACGCCAATTGCAAATAAAATTGGCAAGAAAAAAACTTTCTTCGGAGCGATGACTTTGGCTGCCATTTTAAGCCTGATTTTCTATGTATTCGGAAAAGAAGATGTTTTCCTAATCATGAGTTTCCAAGTTTTAATCAGTATTTGTGCCGGATGTATTTTCCCATTAATCTGGTCAATGTATGCCGACAGTGCCGATTATTCGGAATGGAAACAAGGACGTAGAGCAACAGGATTGGTTTTCTCAGCTTCGTCAATGTCACAAAAATTCGGATGGACAATTGGTGGCGCTGGAGCGGGATGGCTTTTAGGCTATTACGGTTTTCAAGCCAATGTCGAGCAGACAGCAACAGCTCAAAACGGAATTCAATTAATGCTCAGTATTCTACCCGCAATTGCGGCTGCGGTATCAGTAGCTTTCATAGTATTTTACCCTCTATCAGAAGAAAAATTACAGATTATAGAACAGGATTTAAACGAAAAGAGAAATCATTAAAAAACAAAGACAAAGAATCAATTTATATGACAACAATAACATCTTCAGCCACTTTTCAAGAAAGAAAATTGGCATTAGAAAAACAACATAAAACTCTGCTTGAACAAAAAAACGAGCCTCAGCAAACTGTTGGAAACGGAATATACGAACGATATAAAAATCCAGTTGTTACAGCAGAACATATTCCGTTAAATTGGCGCTTCGATTTTAACGAAGAATCCAATCCGTTTTTACAGGAAAGAATCGGTATGAATGCGGCTTTTAACGCTGGAGCAATGAAATGGAATGGCAAATATTTAATGGCTGTTCGCGTAGAAGGAATTGACAGAAAATCGTTTTTTGCTATCGCAGAAAGTCCAAACGGAATCGATAATTTCAAGTTTTGGGATAAACCATGCGTGATTCCACAAACAGAAGAACCAGATACAAACGTATACGATATGCGTTTAATCCATCATGAAGACGGATTTGTTTACGGGATTTTTTGTACCGAAAGAAAAGATCCAAAAGCGCCAAAAGGAGATACAAGTTCGGCAGTAGCCAACGCAGGAATCGTTCGTTCTAAAGATTTGGTAAATTGGGAAAGACTTCCTGATTTAATTTCAAATACGGGACAACAGCGAAATGTAGTATTACATCCAGAATTTGTAAACGGAAAATATGCTTTATACACACGTCCGCAAGATGGTTTTATCGATGTTGGATCAGGTGGCGGAATCGGTTTAGGATATGTTGACAATATGGCAAATCCTGTAGTAAAAGACGAAAAAATCATTTTTGGCAAACATTATCATACGATTTACGAATTAAAAAATGGCCTTGGCCCTGCTCCTATTAAAACTTCAAAAGGCTGGTTGCATTTAGCACACGGAGTTAGAAATACTGCCGCCGGCTTACGCTATACCTTGTATATGTTCATGACCGATTTAAATGATATTTCTAAAGTAACTCACGTTCCAGCTGGACATTTTATGGGACCTGAAGGAATTGAAAGAGTTGGAGACGTTTCGAATGTTTTATTCTCTAACGGATGGATCGAAGACCAAGACGGAACGGTTTATATTTACTACGCTTCATCAGATACACGCATGCACGTAGCGGTTTCTTCTGTAGATAAACTTGTAGATTATGTAATAAATACTCCATCAGATACTTTTATTTCTGCAGGTTCTGTGCAAACCATTATTAAACAAATCGAAAAAAATAACGCAATTTAAAATACCGTGTCATTACAAAGAAAGCTTTTAAAATCGGAATTAACCGCAGAACTCAATTCCATTCTAAAATATTGGTCGGAGCGCACTATTGACGATCAAAATGGAGGTTTTGTTGGTCAAATCGATTTTAACGATCATATTATTACGAATGCAGAAAAAGGTTCGGTTTTAAACGCCCGAATTCTTTGGACATTCTCTGCCAGCTACACAACCACAAAAAACGAAAACCACAAAAAACTGGCAGAAAGAGCATTCGAATTTCTCGCAGCTTATTTTTATGACACAAAATTTGGAGGTCTTTTTTGGAGTATAAATGAGGATAAAACTCCAAAAGACACCAAAAATCAAATTTATGCTTTAGCATTTGCTATTTATGGCTTGTCTGAATATTATGCTATTTCAAAAGAAGAACGAGCTTTAGAATTGGCTAAAAACTTATACGCTAAAATTCAGGAACACAGCTACGATCCTGTAAATAAAGGCTACCTTGAAGCTTTTACCAGAGATTGGCAACCAATTGAAGATTTGCGTTTAAGTGTAAAAGATGCCAACGAAAAGAAAACCATGAACACGCATCTTCATATTATTGAGGGTTATGTGAATTTATATAAAGTCTGGAAAGACGAGAAACTGCTGCACGATATTATCGAATTATTAGAAACTATCGAAAAGCATTTTATCAATCCAGAAACAGGGCATTTGCATTTGTTTTTTGATGAAAACTGGAATGAAAAGCCAGATGTGATTTCGTATGGACATGATATCGAAGCCGCTTGGCTCTTACAGCAATGTGCAGAAATTTCGGGAAATGAAACTTTAATTGCCAATTTTAAAAAATACGCCATTCAGATAGCCGAAGCCACTAAAGAAGGCCTTGACTTTGATGGCGGATTATGGTACGAATATGATCCCGAAAAAAAAGAATTAATTGCCGAAAAACATTGGTGGCCACAAGCAGAAGCATTAATTGGTTTCTACAATGCATATCAATTAACTAATAAAGAAGAATATCTAGACATTGTTTACAAAATCTGGAAATTCACAAAGAAACACATGATCGATCATCACAACGGAGAATGGTTCTGGGGCATCTACGAGGATTATTCTACAATGAAAAAAGACAAAGCTGGATTTTGGAAATGTCCATATCATAACGGCCGCGCTTGCCTAGAACTTATTAATCGAATTAAAGACTAAAATGAAAACAACATTTCTTAAAATAGCATTTCTCAGCCTCTCGATTTTAACTATTATGAGCTGTTCTTCAGACAATGAAGACCCTGGCAAAGTAATTGTTGATCCGCCAATGCAAGACGATCCTTTAACGACATCAAATACGACAAATTATATGGTCGATGCCAGTGCTACAAAAGAAACTGTTGCTTTATTTTATAACTTAAAAAGACTAGCACAAACCAAAACAGCAATCGGTCAGCAAGATGCTTTCAATAGCTTTTATCAAGATGCTGGTGGAGATTCTGATATTAAAAAAAACACAGGTTTTGATCCAGCAGTTCTGGGTTCAGATTTTATGTTTATTACCGATAAAAACAATAACGGACAAAGCAATAATTGGTTTTACCAGCAGGAACAAAAAATTATTGCCGATACAAAGGCCGCTTACGCGAAAGGAATAATCAATACTTTCAGTTGGCATTTGAGAGAACCTTACAGCGAAGATTCTTTCTATACAGCCGATATGACTTCAGAGCAGAAATCGACCGCTTTTAGAAGCATTCTTCCTGGTGGAGCAAACAACGAATGGTACAAGAAAAAACTAGATAAAGTTGCCAGCGTAGTTTCAAATTTAAAAGGTTCTAATGGCGAATTGATTCCGATAATTTTTAGACCTTTTCATGAATTTGATGGAAGCTGGTTTTGGTGGGGAGCCGATTTTTGTACTGCTGATGAATACAAAAAAGCCTATCAGTTTACAGTTGATTATTTAAAAAACACAAAAGGCGTTCATAATATTTTATATGCTTTTTCTCCCGACAACTCTTATACAACTGAAGCCAATTATCTAAGCCGTTATCCAGGCGATAAATATGTTGATATTATCGGAATGGATAATTATGGAGACTTCAATAATCAAGGGCAAACGGGATCTGACAGAGCAAATACAAAACTTAAAATTCTTTCTGATTACGCTAAAGCGAAAGTGAAAATCGCCGCCTTAACCGAAACAGGTTATCGTGTAACTAGCACAAATCCAGCCATTACCGATTGGTTTTCTTCACTTTTATACAACGCGTTAACCAAAAATGACATCCAAATAAGTTATGTAATGTTCTGGAACAATAATACTGATGGTTATTATGTTCCGAATGGTTCGGTTTCGAATGCAGCAGATTTTAAAACTTATAGCTTGAAAACAAAATCAGCTTTGGTGAATTCTCTGCCAAAGATGTATGAAATGCCGAAATAACTTTTTGTTTCAGATTTCAAGTTTCAGCTTCACACTAAAACGCGTAAAATAACGGATTGCCCTAGCCCCGATAGAAGTGAAAATCCTTTTATTTTTTTCTTTTAAAAAATAAAAGATTGTAACGGATAGCGGGATTAGCTCCTTAAAATATAAATTATGAAAAACAGATTTTTAAAAACCCTTTCTCTAGCTTTAATTTTCTCAACAATAGCTTGTCAAGCACAAGAAAAAATTACGGTAAAAGGAAACCAATTTTACAAAGGCGACAAACCTTATTCTTATATCGGAACCAATTATTGGTACGGGAGCATGTTGGCTTCTAAAAAAATAGG
>NZ_DHEI01000077.1:30806-53151 GCF_002399805.1 Flavobacterium sp. UBA4854 | reverse complement strand
AGACCATTTTTTTGCGTGAACAATAAAAGTCCTTCTTTCGTTTGGAAAATCTTTCTAACCTGCATTCCAACAAACTTCTCACCATTTTCAACAGGAATTAATGCACCCTTTTTTAGCTTTAATAATCCTTTTCCATTATCCGAGACATAAATTTCTCCTCCAACTTCGAAGAAATCATCAAAAGCACTTTTAGCGTCTATTATCTTGATTGCTTTGCTTTTATAAATAAAAATTCTTTCGTAAGAGAAAAAAATTATTTCGTTATTTCGAATAACAGTATGCAGCACATCACCAAAATTTCGAGCCGATTTCGGAAGTAATTTTACCAAAGAAGTATATTGATATTGTCCATTTGGAAGCTGAATGACAAAGCCAAAATCGCCTTGAGCACCAACGTAGATTTTATCGTTTTTATCTATCGCCATCGAACGCACCATACTTCTGTTTTCTGGCTGTGTGACAATTGCCCAACGAACACCATCAAATTGCATAATACCAAAATGATTGGCAAAAAACATCATGCCTTTAGAATCCTGCAAAACATCCCAATTTTCTGATGCCGCTTTATATGCTTTCGGACTATAATTGACTATAAAAGGAACTCCAATCTTTTTGATTTGGGAATTGATAATTGGAGAAAATAATAGGAATAGAAGTAAAATTCTAATTTTAAATTTCATCATTCTCTTTGAGTCTGTAGGTTAGTTTTGTGATTTTAAAAATCACAATCTTGAAAAATACTTCTTTGGGAAAAGTCATTTTCTAGACAAAAACATTCTTTTTTTTAAATGTACCAATAACAATTATTCATTATTATCAAACCAAAAAAGAGAATGTCGAAACTCAAATATATAAAATTTTATTTTAATGCAATAAATTACATTTTAACAAGAGAATTTGATAATTAGAGAATTTAGTAATTAAATACGTTCCGTAAGAACGTTTGATTGCGCACATACCATTATTCCGCAAAACAGATGTCCTTACAGGACACTTTGCAAATTCATAAATACTTTTTCTACTGACCCAATATTTCTAACGGAATAATTTATTTGTAAAAATAAATCGAATCAAAAATCTAAATTTTGTTTTCTGATTTTCAGCATTATGTACAGAATTACACCCATTCTGTATTTTCAATTATAATTAGATTTGTACTTTTATATTCTTATCAACTCTAATTTCGAAAATATTAAAACCAAGAATTTTGAAAAAACATTTTTTTATCATAGCCATTCTGACAGCCAATTTTACTGCTTTTTCTCAGAATAAAATCATAACTGTTACCAACAATTTAAAAGTTGACAGAGAGTTTGAAACCATTGAATTAACTAAAAAATCTCTTGGATTACCTGCAAATGTCAAACTCGAAGATTATGCAATAAAAAATGGCAATACCTTTTTAGAAACACAAACCGTAGATAATGATGGAGACGGAAATGCAGATTTGCTTTTATTTCAGCCCAAAATTAAAGCTTCTTCAAAACAGGATTTTGAGGTTTTGATTGGAACAAATCCTTCGGCTTCAAAAGTAATGAGCTGTTATTCTCGATTTGTTCCAGAACGCACCGACGATTATGCTTGGGAAAACAATAAAGTAGCTTTTAGAACTTACGGACCTGTGGCGCAAAAAATGGTCGAAGATAATATTCCAGGCGGAACGTTAACCAGCGGAATCGATGCTTGGCTAAAAAGAGTCGATTATCCTATCATTAATAAATGGTACGAAAAAACAACAACCGGAACTGGAACATACCATAAAGATACTGGCGAAGGTCTGGATAATTTTCAAGTTGGAGACAGCCGCGGCGTGGGCGGAATTGCGGTTAATGTTGATGGAAAATATTATTTCTCCAAGAATTTTATTAGCTGGAAAACGATTACAACTGGTCCAATTAGAACAAGTTTTATTTTGACTTATGCTGATTGGGATGCCAAAGGAAATAAAATAACTGAATCGAAATTAATTAGTTTAGATTACGGAAGTCAGCTTTCTCGTTTTGAAATCAATATTACTGGAACAAAAACTATTGCAGCCGGTTTAACGCTTCATGACAAAAAAGGAACAATTGGCACCAATTTAAAAGAAGGCTGGTTAAGTTATTGGGAACCAATTGATGATTCTGAAATTGGTATGGGTTTAGTAGCGCCAAAAGGTTCGTTAATTAGTTTTGATAATCATGTTACTGACGAAAAAGAATTAAGCAACTTGTACGGAAATATTTCAGTAAAAAACAACAAAGCTATTTATTATGTTGGTTTTGGATGGAAAAAAGGAAGTCCGTTTCAAACTAAACAAGAATGGGAAAAGTATTTGAGTTCTTTTGCAGAGAAAATTAATAATCCTTTGATTGTGAAGGTTAAAAAGTGATTTTTTTTTGCCGCTAAGGCTCTAAGACTCAAAGTTTTTTTAACATAGCCCGTGGTTTTAACCACGGGAAACGAATTGTTATGATACATTGTGTTCCCGTGGTTGAAACCACGAGCAATGTTTAAATTGCGTTTTGTCATTTCGAGGAACGAGAAATCGCACTAGAAACTCTACAAAGATTGGCTTTACTAGACGGAATTCTTTGTGTGATTTATTTCATCAGTTCACTAACGCCCGAGTCTCGTTCATCGAAATCACAAAACTATATTCAAAATTTATTTATATCTATCAAATCTGCGAGAAAATATATTTATCTTCTAACAGGAAAATAATTCTCCTTCAAAATAATCTCCAACGGAATATAATGCGTCTTTTCTGTTTCTTCTTGAAGAACCAGCTTTTTATACAAATAATTAATTCCCATATAACCTTGATCTTCGGGTCTTTGGTTGATTAAAAAGTCTATCACGCCTTTATTTAAATATTCGATGTTTTCTTTTAGTAAATCAAAACCAATAATTCGAACACCTTTTATATTGTTTTTTTCTAAAAACTCAGCGACAATATAAGCTCTAGAATTTGGTACAAAAACACTGTTTACGCCAGAAAACATTTCCAAATTCAACTGATTTATTCCTGAATCTTTTAAGGCAAATTCAGAAAACTTGAAATTGGTTAATTCGTCATGATCTTCAAAATACGAATAAAAACCTTTTATGCGTTGCTGATACACAGAAGTGCTTTCGATTTCTCTAGTAATCTTAAAAATTAGAACTTGTCTTTCATTTTTTACAGCAAAACTGATTAATCTTCCAGCTAAATATCCACTCTGAAAAGCATCTTGACCGACATATGCATGTTCGTTTTCTTCAGAAATATTCGAATCGATCATTACAATCGGAATATTTTTCTTTTCATATTCCTTTAAAAACTCAACAGAATCTTTGTAGAAAATCGGTGCAAATAAAAGTCCATCACAATCAAATTCTAGTACTCTCTGAGCAGATTCTTTGAACGATACTAGATTATAATCATAAAAAAAATAATCCAAAACAATCCCGAATTTGCTAAATTCCAAAGCAGCTTTTTCTATTCCATCGACCTGACTTTTCCAATACTCCAAAGTTTCTGATTTTGGAAGGAAAACAGCAAAATGAAACTTTTTGTTTAAAGCCAGATTACTTGCCAAAATATTTCGGGTATATCCAAATTCTTCAATTATTGCATTTACCTTATCAACGGTTTCCTGCGCCACTTGCCCACGTTTATGTATAATCCTGTCGACAGTTCCGGCAGAAACATTAGCTAGTTCGGCAATTTTTTTTATTGTTATGATATTGATTCTTTTTAAGTTAAAAAAATAAAAGCAGTTCGGTAAAATTAATTTATTTTATCAAAAATAAGTTGTTTTACATCACATTTTGCATACATTTGTAAAATACCGTGTACGCACACGCAAATATACACATAACATCAAAAAACAAAAATAAAACGACTAAAATGATACTAGATTCATTACATAATGCTCAGAAATACTATGGTTTACATCCAAATTTCAAGAAAGCATTTGATTATGTAAATCAAAATGACATTGCCAATCTTGAAGAAGGTGCTTTTGAAATTGGCGAAGGTTTAAAACTAATTGTAATTGTCGGACAAGGAAATACAAAAGAAGAAGCAGTTAAAGGTTTTGAATGTCATGATAAAAACATCGATATCCAGATTTCGATTAAAGGACCAGAAACTTTTGCATGGAAACCAAGAGAAAAATGTGTGAATCCGAATGGTGAATATAGTGACGAAAGAGATGTTCGATTTTTTCATGATGCACCAGATACCTTTTTTGAAATGCAGGAAAAACAATTTGCAATCTTGTTTCCAGAAGATGTTCATACTGCAATGATTGGCGAAGGAACGTTGAAAAAGATTGTTATTAAAGTAAAAATATAGCTTATGAGTACAATTCAGAATTCTATTGATGTCATTATCAAACAAGGAATGCTTCCGTTGTATTTCAATGCCGACGAAAATAAAAGCATTTCTGTTTTAAGAACGTTATATAATATCGGGATTAGAGCAGTTGAATATACAAGCCGAGGCCCAGAAGCGCTTTCAAACTTCAAAAAAATGGTTGAAGTAAGAAATGCTGAAATGCCAGAAATGCTTCTTGGAATTGGTACGATCAAAAATTTAGTGCAAGCAGAAACTTATTATTTAACTGGTGCCGATTTTTTTATAAGTCCAGGATTTGTTCCTGAAGTCGCTTCATTTTTAATTCCTAAAGATGTTCTCTATGCTCCAGGCTGTATGACTCCAACTGAAATTATTGCTGCTGAAAATGCCGGTGTAAAATTCATTAAACTTTTCCCTGGAAATATCTTAGGATCAGATTTTATGAGCGGTATTAAGGACATTTTTCCAGGTTTAATTTTCATGCCTACAGGTGGTGTTGACACCACAAGACAAAGTATTGAAACTTGGTTTAATGCTGGAGTTTCTGCAGTTGGAATGGGAAGCAAATTAATCAGTAAAGAAGTAATGCAATTTGATGCTTACGAAACAATCGAAAAAGAAACGAAGAGGCTTTTAGATTTGATTACAACGATTAGAGGTTAAGAAGTCAAAAAAAATAATCAATTATAAAAATTACATGAATTCAATATTCAACTTAGAAGGAAAAATTGCACTGATTACGGGAGGTGCCGGAGTTTTAGGAAGCAATTTTGCAAATGTATTGGCAAAACAAGGCGTTATTGTCGGAATCGTTTCTCAGTCACTTGAAAAAGCTGAAAGCACTGTAAAAGCTATCGAAGCAAATGGCGGAAAAGGTTTTGCGGTTCAGGCCAATGTTTTAAATAAAGAAGAATTAGAAAAAATTAAAGATTTTATCGTTGAAAAATACGGACGTCTTGATATCTTGATTAATGCCGCTGGCGGAAATATGCCAGGTGCAACGATTCAGCCAGATCAAGCTATTTATGATATGAAAAGCGATGATCTGCAAAAAGTGATCGATTTGAATATTATTGGAACTATGCTTCCTTCTCAGGTTTTTGCTGCACTTTTTGCAAAACAAAAATCAGGAAACATTATCAATATTTCTTCTGCATCGGCACAAAGACCTTTAACAAGAGTAGTTGGTTATTCGGCTTCAAAAGCAGCAATTGATAATTTTACACAATGGATGGCGGTTGAATTGGCTCAAAAATACGGCGAAGGAATTCGTGTAAATGCAATTTCTCCAGGATTTTTTATTGGAGAACAAAATCGCGCTTTATTACTTACTCCAGAAGGGAAACTAACGCCAAGAGGCGAAAAAATCATTGATCATACCCCAATGGGAAGATTTGGAACTCCGGAAGATATTGACGGCGCGCTTTTATTTTTATGCAGCGACATGTCAAAATTCGTAACAGGAATTACATTAAAAGTCGACGGCGGATTTGCTGCAACGAGTATTTAAAATATCAACCTCTCCTGCTAGGTTTTTAAAACCTTACAGGAAATAAAAAAATATAAAAACATGGAACAAACATTAAGATGGTTCGGACCAAATGATCCTGTTTCTTTACAAGATATCAAACAAACTGGAGCAACTGGAATTGTAACGGCTTTACACCATATTCCGAACGGGCAAGTTTGGAGCATTGATGAAATTATTAAACGAAAAGTTGAAATTGAGCACGAAAACGGAGATCCCAAAAAAGGCGCTTCTGGATTAACTTGGTCGGTTGTAGAAAGTATTCCTGTTCATGAAGACATTAAAAAACAAACTGGAAATTACCTGCAATACATTGAAAATTATAAAGAAAGCATTCGCAATTTAGCTTTATGCGGTATTAAATGTGTTTGTTATAATTTCATGCCTGTTTTAGACTGGTCGAGAACAGATTTGTCTTATACGGTTGAAGACGGTTCAAAAGCTTTGCGTTTTGACATCAACGCTTTTGCGGCTTTTGAATTGCATATTTTAAAAAGACCAGGAGCAGAAAATGAATATTCTGAAGAACAAAAACAAAAAGCAAAAAGCTATTTTGAAGCCATGACTTCAGAAGACAAAGTTAAATTGCAGCAGAATATTCTAGCGGGACTTCCTGGTGCCGAAGAAGCTTATTCTGTTGAAGATTTCTTGGTTACTTTAAGTGCTTATAATCATATTGACAGACAAGCTTTAAAGAATAATCTTTTTCACTTTTTAAAAGAAATTATTCCAGTTGCAGAAAGCAAAGGTGTTGTAATGGCAATTCACCCAGACGATCCTCCTTATCCAATTTTAGGTTTACCGAGAGTCGTAAGTACAGAAGAAGATTTGATCGAATTAATGAACGCTGCTCCTTCTCCATCAAACGGATTTACCATGTGTACAGGTTCTTATGGGGTTCGTGCTGATAATGATTTACCTGGAATTGTAAGACGTCATGGCGATAAAATGAATTTCATTCATTTAAGAAGCACGCAACGCGACGAAGAAGGAAGTTTCTACGAAGCAAATCATCTAGAAGGCGACGTTGACATGTACGAAGTTGTAAAAGCAATTCTGGAAGTTGAAAAAAGAAATAATAGTCAATTGCCAATGCGTCCAGATCACGGACATCAAATGTTGGATGATTTAAAGAAAAAAACAAATCCGGGATATTCTGCAATTGGCCGTTTAAGAGGCTTGGCAGAATTGCGAGGACTTGAATTAGGGATCAAACGATCTTTATAATTTGTTTGCCACGAAGGCACTAAGGCGCGAGGTTTTTTTTATATTTCACGCAGATTTAAAAAGATTTAGGCAGATGAACGCAGATAATTTATACATAATAAAATCTGCTATAATCAGCCAAATCTGCGTAAAAAAAATCTTTTTAATCCTTTTAATCTGTGGCTAAAAAAACTTAGCGCCTTAGCGGCAAAACAAAAAAAACTAACTAACCACAAACAACCACAAAACCATGATTCGCCAAACCATTCTTATATCCTGCGGTCTTTTCATGAACACTTTACTGGCGCAGGAATTACCTAAAATCATTACATCAAAAACCAACTATCTTCCTGATTTTAGTTATGCAGGATATCATTTCGGCGAAAGCCAAATTCCTGAAACTAATGGAAAAGTCATTAATGCTACTGATTTTGGTGTAAAAGCAAATGATAATCTAGACGATTCAAAAGCACTCTTAAAAGCTTTTAAAGCGGCAAATGCCGTTGAAGGAAATGTAATTCTGCAATTGCCCGCCGGACGAATTATTCTAAGCGATATTTTGTATATCGAAAGAAGCAATTTTGTACTTCGAGGTGCAGGTTCAAACGAAAACGGAACTGAGATTTACTGCCCAAGACCAATGATGTATCTTAAAGATTCTGAAGTTTTGGCTGAACTTCGCGAATACTTAACCACTTTTGATAAAAGACAACGTGAACCAGAAAATAATATTGATTTACCTTTTTCTCAATACGCTTGGTCTGGAGGATTTATTTGGACACAGGTTCCGGGCGAGCGTGTAAAGTCGTATTTGGATAAATACGAACCAGAGTCTAATCCGTTGGCGAAAGTCAATTCGGGAAAAATGGGCGAACATGTTATTACGGTTTCTGACGTAAAAGGTTTAAAAGTTGGTGATGTTGTCGAATTGCAATTGTTTAATAAAGATGGCGAAAACGGCGAAATCATCAAAGATTTATATCAAGGCGCTAAAGTAAAACCCGGATCGCATCATTGGAAATTTCCTAAACTTCCCATTGTAAGACAGCAGGTTGAAATTGCTAAAATTTCTGGTTCTAAAATTACTTTAAAAACACCTTTAACTATTTCAATAAAAACAAGTTATCAGGCGCAATTAGTAGAATGGAAACATTTAAATGAAGTTGGAATCGAACATCTTCGTTTTTCGTTTCCTGATATTCCGAGAGTCGCGCATCACGTAGAGCCTGGTAATAACGGGATTTTCTTAACTCGTCTTTTTAATAGTTGGGTTAAAGACGTCAAAATCACCAATGCAGACAGCGGAATTTTAGCCGAAGAAGTTTCTAATGTAACCATTCAAGATGTTACAACCGACGGACCCCATTTGGCTCATTATACGGTAACTTTAGGCGGCGTTCATAATATTTTGGTTAAAGATCTAAAAATCTATAATTCTGCCGTTCATCCTTTAAGTTTCAACACTTTTGCGACTAAAAATGTGTATCAGAATTGTGAAATTTTTACAGATCCTGTTTTAGATCAGCATTCTGGGGCAAATCATCAAAATCTATTTGACAATATTACGGTTCATTTAAAAGCCGATAAAAACAATAGTTACGCTTTATTTGGCGGTGGTGGAGCCGATTACTGGAAACCTTCACACGGGCCTTTCAGTACGTTTTGGAATCTGAATGTTCAAGTCGAAAATCCAGATCCATCGAAACCTGTTTTATTGTACGGAATGAAAGACGGCGCTTTAGCCAGAATTATTGGTGTTCACGGGAATACGACATTTGAAATCAAATATGACATTGATCCATATATTGAATTTTTGAACACACCAATTGAAAAAATTCCGTCATTATATGACTATCAACTGCAAAAACGATTAAAATAGGTTAAAATATTTGCCACAGATTTCACGGATTAAAAGGATTTTTTTATCCACAAATTCACGATTTTCTTTGAATTTAATTTTTTAATAATTCGTGAATTCGTGGCTAATCTTAACACAAAGAAATTAATCCTTTTAATCCGTGAAATCTGTGGCAAAAAACTTCACCATAATACAAGTGCTATGAAATACAAAATAGTCTTTCTGGTTTTACTTTTTATTTCAGGAAACCTGTTTTCCCAAAATAAATACCGTCTTAAAAATTTCTCTACGACCGATGGGCTTTCGCAGAGTTCTGTGATTGCTATTCATCAGGATAAATTTGGGCAGATGTGGTTTGGAACCCGCGATGGTTTAAACAAATATGATGGAAGCCGATTTACCATTTTCAGAAATGATACTGCCGATAAATATTCTATCAGCAACAATGATATTTTAGCGATTGAAGAAGACAATTCAGGAAAAATCTGGGTCGGAACTTACAATGGATTAAACTGTTATGATCCTGTTTCGAATCGTTTCACGAGATATCTTCATACTAAAGCCAATCATACCATTAGCAATAATGCCGTTTGGAGCATGAGAGAAATTGGCGGAGAAATGTGGTTTGGAACTTCAAAAGGATTAACGATTTACAATAAAAAAACAGGATTGTTTTCTTCTGTTTTTCATTCAGATGATGATGCTTCTACCCTTCCGAGCAATAATATTTTGAACATTTTAAAAACCAAAAAAGGTGAAATTTGGATTGGAACAACGAAAGGACTGTGTCAATTGACAAGTAGAAAAAATGGCAAATTAACTTTCAAAAATTATCCTTTAAATTCTACTGATTTATTAAACGTACAATCGGTAATTGAAGACAAAGATGGCAGTTTATGGATTGGAACAAAAAATAAAGGTCTTCTAAAATTCGATCAAAAAGAAAAAGCTTTTGTTTCGTTTTTACCAACAGACAAATATCGAGAAATTAATAGCGACATTCGCTCTTTACTAATTGACAGTCAAGGTTCTTTATGGATTGGAGCTTATGACGGAATTTATATTTTAGGTCAAGATAAGAGTCTTCAAAAAATCAACAATACCAATAACAGCAACGGAATCGACAAAGTAAAGTCGGTTTTTATGGATAAAAAAGGTTCTATTTGGATTGGCTGTTATTATAAAGGAGTAAATCTTTGGGATGTTTCAAATGTCAATTTCTCTAATTACAATCAGAATTCAAAAAAGATTCCGATGAGTTTTGATGTGGTGAGTTCGATTATTGCAGACAAAAACGGGAACATTTATTTTGGAACTGAAGGTGGGGGAATCACGATTTACAATAAAAATACCGAAACTGTAAGTTACATTAATAGCAAAACCGGACAAACTCATAAAAATGATATCAAAGCCATGTGTTTGGCAGACGATAATATTTTATGGATTGGAACTTTTTCTAAAGGATTATCAGCTTACAATACCATTTCTAAAAAGATTGAAGATAACAGAATTGCAACAGATCTGACAGATTTATTAAAAGAAAGCGGCGTTTATTCGCTTAAAGCTGAAAACAAAATCTTATGGATTGGAACTTTTGGCAAAGGTTTAATTCGTTATAATACATTAGATAGAACCTTTCAAATTATTGGAAATGATACTTCTAAACCTGTTTTTCTAACTAATAATATGGTTCGCAGTATTTTAATCGACAAACAAAATTCAATCTGGCTTGGAACACAAAATGGTTTAAATCGCATTTCACTTCGAAATTTTGATCCGAAGAAATACCAGATACAGCATTTTTTTTATGATCATTCGGCTTTGTCGGGCGACGATATTTTGACTTTGTTTGAAGATTCTCAAAACAAAATTTGGGTGGGAACAAAAGCCAAAGGACTTCATGTTTTTGATGGAAAAAAATTCACTAGAATTAATCTTAGAATTGGAAATACGGTCATTACTTCTATTCATTCGATTTTAGAAGATGACGACAAAAACTTATGGATCAGTACCAATCAAGGAATTATAAAGTACAATACAATAAAAAAAGCAATTGTCATTTACGATCAGAAAGATGGTTTGGCGAGTAATGAATTCAACGATAATTCGGCTTTAAAATTAGGATCTAATCAGTTTTATTTTGGAAGTCCGTCGGGTGCAACCTTTTTCGATGCCACAAAAATTTCCTTGAATAATTACGCGCCACAGGTTTTAATTACCGATTTGAAAATTAAAAACGAAACGGTAAATGCGCATGACAAAGACGGAATTTTAGACCAAAGCATTGGTTTTACCAAAAACATTACTTTGGATTATGACAAGGCTAATTTTTCTATCAGTTTTGCGATTCCAAATTACATTCGATCCAAAAACAATCAATACAGTTATCGTTTGGTTGGTTTGGAAAACAACTGGACAACGACCAAAAACAGCGAGGCCAATTTTGCGATTCAGAATCCAGGAACTTATACTTTTGAAGTTCGTGGCGCTAACAACGACGGCGTTTGGAACCAAACTCCAACAACTTTAACGGTTATTGTAAATCCTGCTCCGTGGCGCAGTATTTGGGCATTTTTATTGTACGGAATCGTAATTGGTTTGGGTTTGTACGGTTTGATTTGGATTATGAAATCGAAAGCCAGACTGAAACAAAAATTGGAACTGGAATATCTAGAAACACAGCGAATTGAAGAAAACAATAAATTAAAACTAGATTTCTTTACCAATATTTCGCATGAATTTAGAACACCTTTAACTTTGATTTTAGGTCCTTTACAACAAATTCTAGCCGATTATAATGGTACTAATGAAATGTACAAAAAGCTTTTGGTTATTGAAGGAAGTGCAAATCATCTTCTAAGTTTGATTAATCGTTTAATGGATTTTAGAAAACTGGAAAATCATCAAGTTACGCTAGAATCTGCAAACGGAAACATTGTAAAATTTACCAAAGAAATCTTTTTATCGTTTATTGAATATGCCAAAGACGGCGGCTACGATTACACATTTGAAACTGAAAACGAAGAAATTCTAGTCTATTTTGACCGTTATAAACTCGAACGCGTATTTTATAATTTAATTTCGAATGCTTTTAGATATACTCCAAAAGGCGGTTCTATCAAAGTTACAATCAATCACGATCAGCAGAATCTTTTTATTGCGGTCGAAGATTCGGGCGTAGGAATTGCTGAAGAACATATTGATAAGATTTTCGACTTGTTTTTTGAAATTCCAATGCACAATCAAGTTCAGAAAAACTACAATAAAGGAACTGGAATTGGACTTTCGATTGTAAAAAACATTGTCGAATTGCATAAAGGAAAAATCGATGTTATGAACAAAACCACAGGTGGCGTTATTTTTAAAGTGACTTTACCGCTTGGTCGCGAACATCTTTTAGACAGCGAAATTATTTCTGATTTTAAAATCAGTGACGATATTGAACAATATTCCGCTCAATTAGAAACTTCAGAAATTATTGAAAATGAAGACATCGAAGATTTAATTGTAAACGAAGAAAAGCAAACAATTCTAATTGTTGAAGATCATAAAGTATTGAGAAAGTTCATGAAAAATCTTCTCAAAAAAGACTACAACATTATTGAAGCCGAAAATGGTAAAATCGCTTTTGAAAAAGCTTTAAAATTTGTTCCGAATTTGATTATCAGCGATGTCATTATGCCTGAAATGGTTGGAACTGAGCTTTGTTCGAAAATCAAAGAAAACATAAAAACAAGCCACATTCCAGTCATTCTGCTGACTTCTAGGTCTTCATTGGTTTACAAATTTGAAGGATTAGAAAGCGGCGCAGATGATTACATTAGTAAACCTTTCAATTTAATGGAATTCAGGCTTCGCGTTAAAAATCTTTTGAATACAACTGAACGTTTACGAATCAAATTTTCAAGCGAAGACAGTTTTATTCCATCAGAAATAACGGTTTCTTCTCTGGATGAAGAACTTCTGAAAAAAGCATTCAAAATTGTGGAAGAAAACATTTCAAACGAACAATTTGATATTCCGTTTTTCTGTTCAGAATTGGGTGTCAGCCGAACGATGCTATTTTTAAAAATCAAAGCTTGGACCAATTGCACGCCAAATGAATTCATTCACGAAATCAGATTAAAACGTGCATCTCAATTATTAGAACAAAACAAATTAACCGTTTCAGAAATCAGTTATAAAGTCGGTTTCAACAATCCGAAATACTTTAGCAAATGCTTTCAGAAAAAGTACGGCGAGACTCCATCTCAATACGCCGACAAATTTTACAAATCTTATACGATTAAATTGTAAAATGTGAGATGTGAAATGTGAATTGTTTAAGGTAACCAATCCTTTCACTTTTCACTTTTCACTTTTCACTTTTCACTTTTCACTTTTCACAACTCACAACTCACATTTCGCATCTTACTTAAATAATCCTCGTTTTTAAAGGCTTCAAAAAGGGTATCTGTATTTTTAGATACCCTTTTTTGTATTTCTATTTCTTTTTTGGCTTCTACATTTGCGATATGAAAATCAAAAAAACAAGCTTCCTTTTACTCCAAATTTTGTTTGTCATTATCATAATCGGAATGAGTTTATTGCTTTTCTACTTTATCTAACTTATTAACCTTAAAACCAAAAAATGAATGTTTACAAACCACAAAAACAAATCGTTTAAATGGTGTTTACTGGTATCTTTTTTACTGGTAAATATCGTGATGCACGCACAGGAACGAAAAGTAACTGGAAAAATTACTTCCAGCGAAGATTTGCTTGGGCTTCCTGGTGCCAATGTCTATATTAAAAATTCCTCTGTTGGCGCTTCTGCCGATATGGACGGAAATTATACTGTAATTGTAGGAGAGAAAAATGCTGTTTTAGTTTTTAATTTCGTCGGATTTCAAACTATTGAAGTCCCTGTTGGAACCAAAAATGTTATCAATGTAAGTTTAAAACCAGATACAAAAGCCCTTGACGAGGTTATTGTTGTTGGTTATGGTACACGTAAAAAGAGCGATATTACAGGATCTGTATCTTCTGTAACGGCAAAAGAGTTGACAGCTTATCCTGTTTTAAATGCAGAACAAGCTTTACAAGGCCGTGCTGCGGGTGTTTCGGTAATGTCTAATAATGGTGGCGAACCTGGAGCTCCAACAAAAATCAGAGTTCGTGGAGGAACTTCAATCAATGCAAGTGGAGACGCTTTAATTGTTGTTGATGGATTTGCAGGTGTTTCTATGCCAGCACCTCAAGATATTGCTTCTATCGAAGTTTTAAAAGATGCTTCAGCAACAGCAATTTATGGATCTCGAGGATCTAATGGAGTTATCATGGTAACAACCAAAAAAGGAAAAGCAGGAAAACCTGTAATTGAGTTTAGCAACTCGACTTCTATTCAATCTGTAAACAACAAATTGCATTTATTGAACGCTGATCAGTTTGCAGCTTACAGGAAAAGTTTTACTACGCATACGCAAGGTCCTGCAAATACAGATTGGCAAGATGTTATTTATCGCGAAGGAATGATTTCGAACACGCAATTATCTTTCTCAGGCGGATCTGATAATGTGAGATATTATGTTTCGGGAACTTATTTCAACCAAAATGGAGTTGTAATTAATTCTGGAATTGATAAATATACTATTGTGGCTAATCTTGAAGCCGATTTATCTCCAAAATTTAAAGTGGGCTTAAACACGTTTACAAGCAAACAGAACAAAGAAGGAATTGTAAGCCAGACAGGTGCTGGAGGAACTGGTGCTGCGGGTGTAATTGCTTCTGCTTACCGTTTTATGCCAGATAAAGGAATTTACAATGCAGACGGAACTTACACGACTACTGCTCCAATTGGAGACGATATCGACAATCCGTACGCAACTGCAATGGAAAATATTTTAGAAACTGTTTCTATCGTAAACCGAAGCAATTTCTTCGCTCAATATCAAATTACTAAAGATCTTGATTTTAAAACTACTTTAGGTTTAACCGATAATAATTCGCAAACAGGAAGATTTATTCCTTCTACTTTAATTGCTGGAAAAAATATCAAGGGAGAAGCTTCTGTAAACAACACGAGATTTTCTTCTTTCTTGACAGAGAATTATCTGACTTTCAAACGTGAAATTATCGACAAAGGAATACTAACGGTTCTTGGAGGATATTCATACCAAAAAAATAAAAACGAAAATTCGTATGCCGCTTCAAGAGGATTTTTGACAAATACGAATTCGTATAGAAACTTAGGCGCTGGAACTGTTTTCTTAAAACCTGATTCTGGTTTATCTGAAACAGAATTGATTTCTGCTTTCGGAAGGTTGAATTTTGATTATGCCGACAAATATTTACTAACCTTTACCGCAAGACGAGATGGTTCTTCTAGCTTTAGTAAAAACTACAAGTACGGAACTTTTCCTTCTGGAGCAATTGGATGGAACATTAGTAAAGAAAACTTTCTGAAAGACAATAAAACGGTTTCCAATTTAAAATTAAGAGCAAGTTACGGAGCTACAGGAAACCCATCGATTGGTGCTTACTCTACTCTTTCTAGATTCTCTGAAATTTATTATGTGAGCGGCGATGTAATTACAAATGCAGTTCAGTTAACTTCTTTGGATAATCCGAACTTGAAATGGGAAACTTCATATCAGCAGGATTACGGAATTGATTTAGGTTTATTTGATAACCGAATCAGCATTACAGCAGATTATTATAAAACAATCACTAAAGATTTGTTATTCAACAGACCGCTACCAGGAGTTTCAGGAATTGCTTCTCAGCTTCAAAACGTAGGAGAATTAGAAAATAAAGGATGGGAATTAGGAATTAATACTAGAAACTTTATTGGTGCAGATTTTACTTGGTCTACAAACTTTAATATTTCTTCGAATAAAAATAAAGTGTTGAAATTAGCAGACAACAAAGATCTTTTAATCAATTCTGCGCCAGGGCACTTCTTAGCAACTGAATCTCAAATTTTAAGAGTTGGACAACCTGTTGGTTCTTTCTTCGGATTTGTTTATGATGGTGTAATTCAGCAAGGAGAAGCAGTTCTGCCAGGAAACTTTGAAACTGTTGCAGGTGGTGAAAAATTTAGAGATGTAAATGGCGACGGAAAGTTAGATTCTCAGGATAAAACAATTATCGGAAATCCAAATCCAGATTTCATCTTCGGATTCAACAACGATTTTACATACAAAAATCTTGATTTAAATATCTTCTTCCAAGGTTCGCAAGGAGGTCAAATCTTAAACTATACTTTAATGGAATTGGCTTCTGGAAACAATAATGCTACAACTGAAGTTTTAGATGCTTGGACACCAACTCATACGGATACAAATGTTCCTGCAAATGCCGCTAGAACAAAAAGAATTACTTCAAGATTTGTTTATGATGGAAGTTATATCCGTTTGAAAAACATTTCTATTGGATATAGTTTAGATGAAAAAGTAGTTTCAAAAATGGGATTAAGCAAAGTTCGTTTTTACATCAGTGCACAAAACATTTGGACGATTACCAATTATCCAGGAACAGATCCTGAAACAAATTACTTAAACGACTCTAACTCTAGAAGTAATACTTATTTAGGATTGGATTACGGAGGGTATCCAAACGTAAGAACGTTTACAGCAGGATTCAATTTAAAATTTTAATCTAATACAACTATGAAAAAATATATAGCTCTTCTTTGCTTTGGAACACTTGCTTTTTTTAGCTGTTCTGATCTAGAAGAAAAACCAGTAGGAATTATTCGTCCAGAAAACTTTTTCAATAATACAGACGATTTACAGGCTGCTGTAAATGGAGCTTTCGCTAATATTGCACACAACAATTATTGGGGAAGAGAATTTACAATTGCCCTTATGCTCCGTGATGATATGGCCGATATTGGCGATAGAACAACTCAAGCAGCACGTATCGATGTGAATGACATGTCTATGAACGATACAAACGCGCTTGTTGCAAATTTTTGGCCACAATCTTATGTGATTATTACAGCTGCCAATCAGGCTATTGCAGGTGCTAAAAAAACACCTGGAGATCCAGCAAAAGTTAACGCTATTGTGGCTCAGGCTTATTTTGCAAGAGCTTTTGCTTATTATCATTTGGTTCGTCTTTTTGGAGATATTCCATACGTAGATTTTGTTGTCAATGATGTATCGCAAGTAAATTCTTTAAGTAAAACAAAAGAAGCAGATGTTTATCCAAAAATCATTGCCGATTTAGAGTTTGCAAAACAGTGGCTAGATGATAAACCAAAAGTAAAAGCCGTTCCCGGAAAAGGTACCGCTGCAGGATATTTAGCTTCTGTTTACTTGACTTTAGGAAATTTCCAAAAAGCGTATGACGAAGCTAAATTTGTAATTACAAACGAAGCAAAATTTGGTTTAGGTTTAGATGCCGATTTTCAGGATTTATTCAACGCTACAAAAACGGCTTCATTAAAAGAGCCCCTTTTTACAATTGATTTTAATAACTTAACATCAGGAAATTACGGTCAAGATTATACGGCGTTTTTTACAGGATCTTTAAAAGATGACAGTTACAGCTACGGACAAGGTTTTTCGGTTGCAGTTCCATCTTTAAAAGTATTCAACACTTGGGATCAGAGAGATTATAGAAGAGCCGTAAGTTTTGATACGATCATCAGAAAGAAAACTGGCCCAGGCGGATCATTGCAAGTTTATCCTTCAAGTGATAATGAGAAAGCGCCTCGTCCGCATATTGCAAAGTATTTCCGTTTTCCTGGAAAAGCTGGTGCAAACGGAAGAACTTCGCAGCACAATTACATCACAATGCGTTTTGCTGAAGTTTTATTGACTGCTGCTGAAGCCTTAAACGAAATTAATCCAGGAACAACAGAAGCTGATGGTTATGTAAACCGAGTTCGTGCCAGAGCAAGAAACAAAGCAGGGAAATTGGTTTCTTTTCCAGCAAATGTAACTCCAGGACTTTCTCAAACCGATTTTAGAAAAATGGTTATTGACGAAAGAAGATTAGAATTGGCTTTTGAATATATAAGATGGTATGATATAAAAAGATTAAAAATCGGACCAGAAGTATTTGGGCCAAATGGTTTAGAACCACATGCTAATTTTGATCCAAACCGAGATTATTTATGGCCATTGCCTGGAACAGAATTAGCTATTAATCCGAATTTAAAACCAAATAATCCTGGTTATTAATTTTAACTAATTATTGAACGCAGATAAAACGGATTCGCTATCGCGAAAACGCAGATTGAAACGGATTTTTTAATCACATCGTGTATAATTAGGTTTCACGCAGATTTAAAAAGATTTAAGCTGATTAAAATTGATTTTTTTTAAATCTGCTTTATCTGCCAAAATCTTTTTAAATCTGCGTGAAATAAAAAAAATCCATGCAAAATCAGCTCCCGATAACTATCAGGGCCGCAATAACGAATCCGTTTCATCCGTGTCTAAAAATCAAGATTACAAAATATTTACTATGAAGAATGTCAGTTTCATTTCTTTAATTCTTGGGTTTGCATCGCTGGTAACAGCATGCAAATCTGGGATTAATTCTCAAACAAAAACTACTTCAGCAACGACAGAAAAACTGGATACGCGTTACAAAATGCTATTAGATTATCCGGTCGATTCAATGTCAATGCCAAGAAGTATGAATACCAAAACGCTTGAAATTCGTAAAGTCCCGTCTAGAGATTGGACAAGTGGTTTTTTTGCTGGAAATCTCTGGCAATTGTACCGATTAACAGGCGATTCAAAATACAAAGAACAAGCTCAAAAATGGACTCCTTTCAGCAAAAAGGAAAGTGTCAATAGTAATTCGCATGATGTAGGTTTTAAAGTGTTTTGCAGTTTTGGAGAAGCGCTGAAAGTGGAAAACAAAAAAGAATACGAAGCGGTAATTGTAAAAGGCGCAGAAACTTTATGCACAAGATTTAATCCAAAAGTGGGGTCGATTCGTTCGTGGGATTTCAACAAAGAAATCTGGGATTATCCTGTAATCATCGATAATATGATGAATTTAGAATTGCTTTTTGAAGCGTCTAAAATATCAGGAAATCCAAAATACCGCGATGTTGCCATTCAACATGCCAACACAACTTTAAAAAATCAGTTTAGAGAAGATAACAGCTGTTATCACGTTATCGATTATAACCCAACAACAGGCGAAGTTAGAAAGAAAACAACGCTTCAAGGTTACAATGACGATTCGGTTTGGGCGCGCGGTCAAGCTTGGGCGGTTTACGGATTTACTATGTCTTACCGCTATACAAAAGATCCTGCTTATTTAAAACAGGCCGAAGCGACTGCAAAGTTTTTTATGACCAATAAAAACCTCCCAGAAGACGGAATTCCGTATTGGGATTTTAAAGATCCAAGTATTCCTAATGCTCCTCGTGATGTTTCTGCAGCAATGGTTATGGCATCAGGATTATACGAATTGTATACTTATACCAAAAATAAAAGTTATTTGGTTTTCGCCGATAAAGTAATGGCTTCAGTACAAACGGATAAATATATTTTGGATACTCAAATTAAGGCGCCTTTCTTATTTGATCACAGCACCGGAAACTGGCCAAAACACGACGAAATTGACGAACCAATAATCTACGCCGATTATTATTTCTTGGAAGCATTAATAAAGAGGCAAAGTCTCAAAGGTTCAAAGTAACAAAGGTTTTGAATCTTTGAACCCTTGAGCCAAAAAAACCTTTGACCCTTTGTAACTATGAACCTTTGTAACTATGAATAAACCGAATAAAACTTTTTCAATTTTTGCGCTTTTTGTTTTGTTTCAAATTTGTCTGGGCAGTTTTGCTCAGACAAAGAGAAACATTAATGACAATTGGCTTTATTTAGAAAATCATACTCCAAACCTCAACGAAGCACAAAAAGCTTCCAATTGGGTTTCTCTAAATTTACCTCATACTTGGAATGCTGAAGATGCAACCGATTTAATGCCCGGTTACCGACGCGATGCAAGTTGGTATCAAAAGAAACTCAACATCTCTAAAATCGATCAAAATCAGGTTTATTCCTTGTATTTTGAAGGATCAAACGTAACGACTAAAGTCTATGTAAACGGCAAAGAAGCGGGTTCTCATATTGGCGGCTATATTGGTTTTTCTATCGATGTTACGAAATTAATTAAAGAAGGAAACAACGATATTTTTGTTCGCGTAGATAATAGTTACGATATCGAAGTTATTCCGTCTCAAAAAAGCGATTTTTTTATTTATGGAGGCATCACGCGCGATGTTTGGCTGGTTTCGAAATATAAAAATCATATCGAAAATATAAAAATTACCACTCCTGAAGTTTCTGCTAAAAAGGCTTCAGTGCAAATTGTTTCTTCTTTTGTAAATCCTGATAATTCAAAAGATTTATCATTGACAGATAACTTTAAAAAATCCGAAAGGGAAAAAAATAGCTAGTAAAACAGTTTTGGTTTCAGATAAAACTTCGACTATCACTTTCGAAAACATCAAAAATCCAGAACTTTGGGATACTGAAAAACCAAATTTATACAGACTCTCTGCTGTTTTATCAGAAAAAAATCAAATTAAAGACAGTGTTTCAGAGAAAGTAGGTTTTAGATGGTTTGAGTTTAAAGATCATGGGCCTTTTTACCTTAACGGAAAACGTCTGCTAATTCGCGGAACGCATCGTCATGAAGAACAAGCTGGAGTTGGTGCTGCAATGACAAACGAACAACATTGGACAGATATGAAATCGATAAAAGAAATGGGAGCCAATTTTGTACGTTTAGCACATTATCCGCAAGATCCAGAAGTTTATAAAGCTTGCGACGAATTAGGTTTACTGGTTTGGGATGAATTGCCTTGGTGCCGTGGCGGAATTGGAAATGATGCTTGGAAAACTAACACCAAAAATATGTTGTCGGAAATCATCAATCAGAATTATAATCACCCAAGTATTATTATCTGGTCTTTAGGAAATGAAATTAACTGGCTTCCTGATTTTCCTGACGGAGATAATGCAGAAAAAACAAATGCGTTTTTAACCGAATTAAATGATATCTGCACACCAACTAGATCCAACAAGAAAAACGGCTATTAGAAAATATTATGAAGGTTCGCATATTGTAGATGTATTCTCTCCTTCGATTTGGTCTGGCTGGTATTCTGGAAGCTACAAAAGCTATCAGAAAGCAATTGATGTTTACAAAAAAGAATACAAGCATTTTATTCATGCCGAATATGGCGGAGACAGCCATGTTGGTCGTCATAGCGAAAATCCTGTAACAGGAGAAAATATCATAAAAGCTGAAGGTTGGGAAGAAGCCATTGTTCAGACAAAAGTGGCAAACATTGCTCAAATTGGCGATTGGAGCGAAAATTATATAGTTGATTTGTTTGACTGGCATTTGCATATATCCGAGAATGATCCAACGTTTGTGGGAAATGTTCAATGGGCATTTAAGGATTTTGCAACGCCGTTACGCCCAGAAGATGATATTCCGTATATGAATCAAAAAGGACTTACAGATAGAAACGGAATTCCGAAAGATGCGTATTACGTTTTTAAAAGTTATTGGGCAAAAGAACCTTTTGCTTACATAGAATCACATACTTGGACAGAACGTCAAGGTCCTGAAAATACGCCGCGAACAATTAGCGTTTTCAGCAACTGCGATAAGGTAACTTTGTCTCATAATGGAAAATCATTAGGAGAAAAACAGCGAAATCTTGCTCTTTATCCTGCAAATGGTTTAACTTGGGATGTCAATTTTACAAAAGGCGAAAATGTTTTAATTGCTATTGGAAAAACAAAAGATGGAAAAACAGTTTCTGATACATTAAAAGTGAATTATCGTTTCAATAAAAATGATACGGCAGTTTCTTTGCAATTGTCATCAGAAAAACTAAAAAACGGAAATTATTTGGTAACTGCAATCGCTATTGACAATAATAATTTACGTTGTTTGGATTATGAAGCGAGTGTTTATTTTCAATGCTTAAAAGGAGGAAAAACATTAAAAAATCAAGGAACGCCAACTGGAAGCGAATCCATCAGAATGGCAAATGGAAAAGCATCTATCGAAGTAATTCCAGATGGTTCTGGCAATCCGATCGAAATGACAGCATTGAATCAGAGCTTTAAAGGCGAATATTTGAAGATTCCGGTTGAATAAAGAGATTCTAAGTTGCTAAGCTACTAAGATTCTAAGTTTTTTTGTTTCACGCAGATTTTACAGATTTAGCAGATTTAATTTTGATCTGCTTAAATCTTTTTAAATCTGTGTGAAACAAAATCATTTTAATCCTTATAATCTGTGGCTATAAATAAAGTATTCATTCCAAAAAAATACAATTACAAAACAAATTAATACAAAAAATGAAAAAACTATTAACCGCACTACTCCTAACCTCTTCCGTTTTGGCGTCTGCGCAAAATCTAATCTCGAATGTACCAAACCGAAATACCAC
>NZ_DHEI01000077.1:22522-30661 GCF_002399805.1 Flavobacterium sp. UBA4854 | reverse complement strand
TACAGTTTTCACCTTGACCAATACGACAAAAGTGAAAAGCCAGCAAAAGGAGCTTTTTTTACAAATTACCATGCTCAAAACAAACAGGAATTAGTAGAATATGATTTTGATAAATCGCCTACAATCAATATTCCAGGCGATTGGAATTCGCAGGTTACAGAACTTAAATATTATGAAGGAAATGTTTGGTTTAAAAAGTCTTTCGATTATAATCTAGCAGCTAAAAAGCGTTTGTTTTTGTATTTGGGAGCGATTAATTACAAAGCAGATGTTTATTTAAACGGAAAAAAACTAGGAACGCACGAAGGCGGTTTTACTCCATTTAATTACGAAGTCACTTCTATTGTACAGCCAAAAGACAATTATCTCGTTATAAAAGTAGACAATACGCGTCATAAAGAAGATGTTCCAACGGTGAATACTGATTGGTGGAATTATGGCGGAATAACGCGCGATGTAACTTTAATTGAAGAAGAAGCTTCTTTTGTAGAAGATTATACCGTTCAGCTGAAAAAAGGCAATGCAAATGTTATTTCTGGTTTTATCAAAATCAATAATTTACAGGCTTCACAAAACAGTGTTTCGATTTCGATTCCAGAATTAAAAATTAATTTTAAAGAAAAAGCAAATGCTCAGGGAATTTTAAACTTCGAAATTCCTGCTAAAAAAATCTCGTACTGGTCCCCTGAAAATCCGAAATTGTACGACGTAACAATTGATTTTAACGGACAAAAATTAAAAGATCAAATTGGTTTTAGAACTATCGAAACCAAAGAAGATAAAATTTTGCTAAACGGAAAATCAATCTTTTTGCGCGGTATTTCTATTCATGAAGAAAATGCAAAAGGCGGACGTGCTAATTCTCCCGAAGATGCCTTGCGTTTGTTAAATTGGGCAAAAGAATTAGGTTGCAATTATGTTCGTTTAGCGCATTATCCGCACAACGAAAATATTATTCGCGAAGCCGATAAAATGGGAATAATGGTTTGGGAAGAAATTCCGGTGTACTGGACAGTAGAATTTACAAATAAAAATACCTATCAAAATGCCGAAGATCAATTAACGGCTTCTATCATTAGAGATAAAAATAGAGCTAGCATTATTATTTGGTCAATGGCAAATGAAACGCCAATTTCGGATGCCAGAAATACATTCATTAAAAATTTAGCTTCACACACTAGATCATTAGACAACACAAGATTAATCAGTGCGGCTTTATTGACTAAAAAAGAAACGATCGATGATCCAATTGGTGAAGTTTTAGATGTTGTAGCTTTCAACCAGTATTTGGGCTGGTACGGCGGAAATCTAGAAGATGCTGAAAAAATAGTTTGGAAATCTAAATACAATAAACCTATTGTTGTTTCTGAATTTGGAGGCGATGCTAAAGCTGGTTTACACGGAGAAAAAAATGAACGCTGGACAGAAGAATTTCAGGAATATTTATACATTCAGAATTTAAAAATGATTGAAAAGATTCCACACCTCAGCGGAACAAGCCCTTGGATTCTGGTTGATTTCAGATCTCCAAAAAGATTGCTTCCAGGAATTCAGGACGGTTACAATCGAAAAGGTTTAATTTCAAATGACGGCGAAAAGAAGAAAGCATTTTATATTATGCAGAATTGGTACGATAAGAAGAAAAAAGAATAATAAATTATATGGCCTATTACCAATTCATTAACAAAAAACAGACTGTAAATTATATGATTTTTCTTCATTATTAACTTACTTTGTAGTTATTCTAAAAAATTGTAATCCTATGAAAAAATTTTATTTACTGGCAGTTACGCTATTTGCTGCCTTTACAGTTCAGGCTCAAGATGTGGTGAAATTTGCTCCATTAGACAATAGTCCTGTTGATATTTCTTATTTCCCAAACAAAGCAGTTAAGTTCAAAAAAACAGATAATCCAAATCCGGTTATCAAAGTTCTTTATGCAAGACCTACTGCAAAAGGAAGAACTATTTTTGGCGATGTTGTAAAATTTGGTGAAGTTTGGAGAGTTGGTGCTAACGAAAATACAGAAATCAAATTCTACAAAGAGGTAACTATTGGCGGTAAAAAAGTTCCTGCAGGATACTATAGTTTATTTGCTATTCCAGAAAAAGACAAATGGACTATCATTATCAATAAAGAATTAGATTTATGGGGTAGTTATGCTTATGACGAAAGCAAAGATGTAGTGAGAGTTTCTGTTCCTGTTAAATCTGTAAGCGAAACTATTGAAGCTTTATCTATTGCATTTACAGCTCAAGGTAATATTGCTAATTTAGTTATTGGCTGGGATAAAACAACGGTTGAATTACCTATTACGATTAAATAATAAATCGAATATTTTAAATACAAAAAAGAGACATTGCAAGATGTCTCTTTTTTGTTTATAGCTTCTTAAATAAAATTTTTACAGCGAAATAATTCCCATTACAAAAGCAGTCTGAACTGCTTCTGCCGTATTGGTTACTTTCAATTTTTCGATAATATTCTGTCTGTGTCGTCTTACAGTATAAACCGAAATGTGCATTTCGGCTGCAATTTGTTCGCTTTTGTTTCCTTTTGCAACGCTAGTCAAAACTTCTATTTCTCTTTTTGAAAGTATATTTTCAGTATTGTTTTTATACTTTTCAGATTCAATTACTTGACCTGTTCTAATATTAAAAATCTTTCCTTCAATTCCTGTACGAGGCTGCAAATCTGTTGATGGCAGATACAAGCATAATGCAAGCGAAATACTTCCGTTATTAAACGTGTTTAAATAAAT
This sequence comes from Flavobacterium sp. UBA4854, assembly GCF_002399805.1. NCBI lineage: Bacteria > Pseudomonadati > Bacteroidota > Flavobacteriia > Flavobacteriales > Flavobacteriaceae > Flavobacterium > Flavobacterium sp. UBA4854. Next base: position 27,900 of record NZ_DHEI01000077.1, on the reverse strand, counting down.
CGTTCGATGATTTATATAGGTAATTTTATCGATAGAATCTTTCATTCTAAGACGGCTCAAAGTGCTGTAATTGCTATATTCTTCTCTCGGAATCTCTTTTAAAAACTGATAAAAATTGAGTTCTAAAACATGACGTTCCACCAAATCTTCTGAATTGATTTTAGTAAAAATACATTCTTCAAAAGCAGAATCAATTTCAGAATTTTCGTCTGGAAGTCCAAAAACCGAACCGAAACTACCTGCATAGATATAACTTTTGTCGGATTGATAATCGGATAAAACAGCTACACATTGTTCTATTTTGACATAATTGACGACGAATTGTTTATACATTTCGATATCATTAGATTCTCCAATTTCAAATTTTTGTTCTAAAAATGTAGTCATTAATTGGTTTTCGATCGAAGAATTCTGTGGCATTTAGAAAGTATAATTGGTTAATTTTACGTATTGCCCCTTTTGTGAAGCAATTCTATTTTTGGAAAATTAAAAATATTACTTTCTATCCCAAAAAAATAATCTATGAAAACATTTTTTTACAACGCCATTATTATACTTAGTCTTTCGGCTTTAACAAGCTGCAATACTAAAAACGAAACTGCAAAAACAACAATGAAAGAAGAAACAAAAACAGATTCTGCATTTGTAAATGGTTCGCCTTGTGATATCAAATTATCTTCTATCCATTTTACAAAAGCAGTAAACGGTGCCGACTCGCTAATTAAGACTGAAGCAAATGAAAAGGTAATTTTTAAAGCTGGTGAAAAATCAGATTACTTTTCTGATCCAGACGGAAAATTGTCTAATACTAGCGCGCCAATGCTTTTATCTAAAGTAGACAATACAAAACCTTTTACGCTTACTGCAAAAGTTACACCTGAGTTTACAGAAAAAGGTTTGTATAATGCTGGTGTTTTATATATTTATGTCAATGACAGTTTCTATCAAAAATTTTGTTTTGAGCAAGACGAAAGAGGCAATCACAGAATTGTAACGGTTCGTACAATGACAACTTCTGATGATAATAATCATGATGTGGTAAAACAACCTTCTGTTTACATGAAAATCTCTTCTGACACTAAAACGGTTGCAAGTTATTATTCGTTAGATAAAAAGAACTGGCAGATGGTTCGTTTGTATAAAAACAACTACCCAAAAGAAATCTGGATGGGAATTAGCACTCAATGTCCTGTAGATAAAGGAACTCAAAGTATTTTTGAGGAAATTAATTTGGAAGAAAAAAGTGTTTCTGATTTTCGTTTAGGAATCTAAGTTTGCTATTTTAAGTTCTTCAATAAAAACAAATTGTTATCATTAAAGTAATTATTTTTTCAAATTGACGTATGATTTATATTACTAAGTTTTGTATTTTTATCTAAAGCAAAATTAATATTACCTAACTTTAAAAATAAACTACATGGGAAAATTTGTAATCACTACTAGAACCAACGGTGAGTTTCAATTCAATTTAAAAGCTGGTAATGGCCAGACTATTCTAACAAGCGAAGGCTACACTACAAAAGCGGCATGTAATAATGGAATTGAATCTGTAAAAAATAACGCAGCTGACGATAATCGTTACGACAGAAAAGAAGCTAAAAACGGAAAACCTTATTTCAATTTAAAAGCTGGAAACGGTCAGATTATTGGTTCTAGCGAAATGTACGAAAGTGTAGCTGCTAGAGAAAACGGAATTGAATCTGTAAAGAAAAATGCTCCTGAAGCTACTATTGATGATCAAACGGCTTAAGACATATTTATAAAAGATAAAAAGCTGTTTCTATTAATTTAGAAACAGCTTTTTTATTGAAAATTAAATTTTGAAATTACTTCTTCAAAGCCTCAATTCCAGCATGAGTTGGAACAACTTGTTTTATGGTTCCATCTGCATTAAATTCTAATTTATCGATGCAGACTTCGCGATGAAAACCTCCGGCGTCTCCCATTTTTATTCCTGTTGGATAAGAGAATCTATGATACGTAATATACCATTCGTCTTTGTTCGGAATTTGTAAAACCGAATTGTGTCCTGTTGCATAAATGCCTTCTTCTGGTTTTCCTTGAATCACGATATTGTTTTCTGGAATTTCAAGCGGTCCAGTCGGAGAATTTGAAATTCCGTATCTCACTTTGTATTTTGGACTTCTCGTATCGTCTTCGCTCCAAAAGAAATAGTATTTTTCGTTTCTGTAGATTACATAAGTTCCTTCTCTAAATGAATTATTTACAGCAATAACTTTCTGCGTTCCAGGTTTTAAAGAAACCATGTCAGGATTTAGCTCAGCCACTCCCATATACATATTCCCCCAATACAAATAGCTTTTTCCTGTTTTAGGATCGGTGAAAACATCTGGATCAATTTCTTGTCCGTCGTGTATTCCTTCTGGTCTTGTAGCTACAATTGCTTTTCCGCTGTCTTTAAAAGGTCCTGTTGGATTGTCAGAAACGGCAACTCCAACTTTTTGCGCAGCTGTGAAATAGTAGAAATATTTATACTTTCCTTTTATCTTTTTCTCAACAATACAAGGCGCCCAAGCATTTCTATTTCCCCACGGAACATCTTTTTTTAGATCTAAAATAATCCCCTCATCTTTCCAATCCACTAAATTATCTGAAGAAAAGGTTTTGAAATAATATCCAGACCAGCCATCAAATCCGTCGCTTGTTGGATAGATGTAATATTTTTTTGTTTTGTTAGAATACAAAATTTCAGGATCTGCATAATAGCCTTCCAGAACTGGGTTATGATTTACTTTTGCAAGTTTTGCAGGTGTTCCCCATTTATCAGTAATTCTTTTTAATTCAGAACGAGTTATCGGTAAAATAGTTCCATGACGCGGATTAAAATCCATTGAAATATCGTTGTCAATTACGCTAAAATTTTCTAGATCTTTTGTTTTTGTAAATTGATATCTTCCTTTAGTGTACACATCGTACATCAAAATATACTCATCTGAATTATTCAATTTAAAAACGCTCGAACCTTCTACTCCATCTTTTGTCTGTTGCAGATAATTATCATTTTCAACCCATTTTCCAGAAGTCAAATCTTTTGTAACTGCCACTTTGATTCCAGGCGTATTGGTTTCTGTTTTATAAAAAAGGTGATATTCTCCATCTTTTTCGATGATATCACCATCAATACAAGCGTTTCCTGACTTTGGAACAAACAATAATTTTGGCTCACTTTCTAAGGCAGTAAAATCTTTATTTGCGTAAGCGTAATAAATTTTATCTGGACCTCCAGCATGTTGCATACTAAAGTAAATCATGTATTTTCCAGCCTTTGCATCGTAAATAGTTTGCGGCGCCCAAACACGTTTTAAGTTTTCATTTCCTGGAAATGTAGTTTGGATATTGACAATGCTGCTTTTCCAATTTACTAAATCAGTACTTTTTAATAAAACCATTGCACGGTTGCTGTCCCAACCTTTTGAAGAAGTCATATCGGTTAGAACCATGTAAAATGTTTTGCCATCGTCTCCGCGTAAGATATGCGGATCGCGAACTCCTCCTGTCGAACTGATTGCTTTACTATCTAAAATTGGTTTATTATTGTTAAGCGCGTAATAATGATATCCGTCACTACTTACGGCATAATTAACTGCTTCTTCTTCGACTTTATTCCCTATAAAATAAACAAATAAATAAGCTGTTAAATCTTTATCGGCAATAACGGGCGGAACTCCTTTTGCTGAATTCTGGGCTTGTAGAGAAGTCGAAAGGCTTAGTAATGATATCAGACAAAAAAATATTCTTTTCATTTATTTTTTACTTTTTAATTGATATAAAATAGAACTGTGAGGTTTTAAGTCAGTTCCAATTTCATTTGATGTAATTTTTGATTTTTCGCCTGTCCACATATTCAAAACTTCAGCCGAACCAGAAATTCCTAAATCAGAAAGGTTTACTGAAACTTTTTGCGAACCGTTATCAGAAATATTAAATAAAGCCAGATAAACACTGCCATCTTTTGGATTTTTTGAAGTGACAGCAATTTTTCCTTCTTTTTGGAAAAGCTGTTTTACATCAGTACTTTGATTGTGCATTTTTACAACTTCTTTATTCGTCAATAATGACAATGTAAAAGCGTCATTACTTGGCAAATCTCCTCCAAAAAACAATGGCGATTTGAAGATATTAAAAAATGTAATCAAAGTATATTGTTCGTCTTTTGTCAAACGCGTCATACGGTCTTCACCTCTTTCTCCTCTAATTGAAATACGTCCTAATGGAATCATATCGCAATCTGGCCATGTTCCCGGCGCAATGTGCGGATACCATTTTTGAGCTACATCCATTAAATGCGTAATATGAGGCCATGTATCCCAAACATCATCAACCATACGCCACATATTAGCATGTGTAGTTACGTGAGGCGCTGCTTCGATTGGTGTTTCTCCAGGCGATGTACTTAAAACAATTTTACGTCCGCATTTGTCGATTGCGTTTCTTATTAAGTTGATTTCGCCTTCGTGATAAGGTCTAGATAAATCATCAATTTTTATAAAATCTACTCCCCATTGCGCGTACAATTCGAAAATAGAATCATAATATTCTTGCGCTCCTGGTTTGTCTGCTACAACAGTATAATTGTCTCTTAACCATTCGCATTGTAATGCTGTAGAATAAACTTGATCTGCAGTGATTCCGTTTGCTCCTTTAATTGGCAGTTTATCTTCGACTGCTTTTTTAGGAATGCCGCGCATAATATGGATTCCGAATTTTAATCCTTTTTTATGAATATAATCGGCTAAAGGCTTAAAACCTTGTCCATCTTTTGCTGAAGGAAAACGGTTAACAGCTGGCAAATATCTTCCGTACTGATCGATTACGTAACGTGGATCTGTTTGGTTATATCCTCCTGCTTTATCATTTTCAACAAACCATCTGATATCGACTACGATGTATTCCCAACCGAATTTCTTCAACTCTTTTGCCATATAATCGGCGTTGGCTTTTACCTCATGTTCTTCAACTGTTGGTCCGTAACAATCCCAGCTATTCCAGCCCATTGGCGGGGTTTGAGCCCATTGTTTGAATTCTTCTTTTTGAAACGTTTTCTTTTGCGCGTTAGTTGCAACAGATAGAAAAAAAGCTCCTATTGTTACTGTAAGTAAGTTTGTAATTTTCATTGTGTTTGGTTATGTGTGGTTTTTACACTTTAAATATAATGAAATTTTATTGTTACCAACGTAAAGAAAACCTAACAGGTTTTTAAAAACTTGTTAGGTTTTTAGATTGATACTTTATTTCACATTAATAGTAACCTCAACAGGCTTTAACCACTGACTTGTAAATTTAACTTTTATAGGCGCTGTAGAATCTCCATTTGCCTGAATATATGCTGCAATATGTCCGTGAAATACACGCTGTAC
>NZ_DHEI01000077.1:20149-22324 GCF_002399805.1 Flavobacterium sp. UBA4854 | reverse complement strand
ACCGGAAGTCCGTTTTGGTCTTTTACCTGAACCATAATTTTCGCTACGCCTTTGTCTTTGCTAATTGTAATGTCTTTATCAGCAATTGTTAATTCAACTGGCTGTTGTGTTGAGTTAATGGCGAAACGGCTTACTTCTTTATCGTTTTTATCTAAACCAACTGCTTCTAATTTTCCTGAAGCAAACGGAATATCCCAATAGATAATTCCTGTTTTTTCGTCATACAATTTAGTTTCTCCCACTACTTTTCCGTTTAATTCTAAACGCGCTTTTGCAGCATTGGTATAACAAACCACACGAATTTTTTGTCCGTTTTCATAATTCCAAATTGCCCAAGCATCTTTAGAAATGTCTTTTTCGTTTGTCAACGGATAAGTTCCTAAATATGCCATTGGTTGATCTGACCATAATGATTGACGGAAATAACCACGAGGTTTGATAACTCCAGCAAAATCAACTAAACCAGAATAAAATCCTCTTGAAGGCCATCTTCCTGATTCTCCCAAATAATCGATTCCTGTCCAAAGAAATTGACCGAAAATAAACTTATTGTTTTTTACTGCCAACCAAGGTTCCATATCATGAACATTTTCACTTCCATAAATCACTCTTTTTGGATACTTTTCATGATCTGATTTGTACTTGCTTTCGGTATAATTATATCCTGTAATATCTAAAGCTCCTGGATATTCTGTTTCGTTAGACATTGCAACTCCAGCCAAACCAGCAGTTGTCGGTCTTGATTTGTCGTATTTTTTTACTGCAGCGACCAAACGTTTTGCAATTGCTCCAAGTCTCATGGCATCTGGCGCATCTGGTTTATAACCACCGTAAGCTGCTTGGCCAAAACCGTCTTTTCCTTTATCTAAAACTGGGTGAGAATACGGATCGTTTGGATAATCTACTTCATTACCAATACTCCAAGCAAATACAGAAAGATGATTTCTGTCACGACGTACAAAATCTTCAAGGTCTTTTTCGGCATAATCTGCAAAAATATCAAATGAGCCTTCAAATCCAGGTGTTCCGTAGTTCCAGCCTTCTAACCATTTACGTTTTGGAAATTCCCATTCGTCATACGCTTCGTTTAAAACCAACAATCCTAGTTCGTCGCAAAGTTCATAGAAATCTGGCGCTTGCGGATTGTGGCTTGTGCGAATGGCATTTACACCAATTTCTTTCAGCGTTTTTAATCTCGTTTTCCAAACTTCTCTAGGAACTGCAGATCCTAAAACTCCGGCATCGTGGTGCAAACAAACTCCTTTCATTTTCATCCATTTTCCGTTAAGGGCAAAACCATTGTTTGGATCGAATGTGAAGTTTCTAAAACCTGTTTGTGTTACTGTTTTATCAATTTCTTTTCCGTCTTTTAAAACTGTTGTTCTCAGCTCATATAAATTCGGATTGTCTAAGTCCCATAATTGTGGATTTTTGACATTTAATTTTGTTGAAATTTTCCCGTTTTGTTTTGCAGCTAGATCAACTTTTGAAGATGATTTTGCGACCGATTTTCCGTCTTTTGAAAATAATTCATTTACGACAGTTAAAGCAGATTTTGATGAAGATCCGTTCTCTACATCAACCTCAATATTCAAAATTCCTGCTCCTTTTTTAACCTCTGGATAAGCGTAAACTCCCCATTGTGCAATATGAACTGGATTGGCATAAACCAACCACACATTTCTATAAATTCCAGATCCAGTGTACCATCTTGAATCGGCACTTTGGCTGTGGTCTACACGAACCGAAATTGTATTTTCTCCACCAAATTTTACAAACTCTGTTGCATCATAAGCAAAAGAAATATATCCGTTTGGACGTTTTCCTAAAGAATGTCCGTTGATGAAAACTTCGCTTCTATTATAAACTCCTTCAAAATACAAATAGACTTTTTCTCCAGATTTGGTTTGCGGAATATTAATTGATTTTCTATACCAAGCAATTCCGCCAGGCAAATAACCTGTGCAACTTGCTAATGTTGGACTCAACTGGCCTTTTACGCTCCAGTCGTGCGGTACATTTACTTGTTGCCATTTACTATCATCAAATACATTATTTTTTGCTTCTGGAGTTTCCTGAAGATTGAATTTCCAGTTGTCATTTATTTTCTTAGAATCTCCAAACGATATTTGACTGCTTGCAGATAGACACGAAAAGAGTAATACGGGGATTAAG
>NZ_DHEI01000077.1:16683-19945 GCF_002399805.1 Flavobacterium sp. UBA4854 | reverse complement strand
GTTTCAAGTTTATTGCAACTCTCCAACAAACGTCACTACAGATCTTGCAGGAATTTCTAGATTTCCATTTTTCTGAACTTCGGCTCTTTTTAGATTTGATGTATCAGAAGTTACGTAAGGTGTGAACTCGTTATTTTTTAAAGTTCCTTTTGATAAATCAAATTTGTATTCTTGCGCCGATTTTCCGCAGTTTACTGCTACTACAATCAGTTTTTTGCTTTGAATATCTTTGTAAGCCGTTAGCATTACATCATTTGCTTTATCTAATTCGTTTTGGTTTGGAATATCGACTCTCAACATACCTGGACGAACAAAAAGCGAATAATTTCCTAAGGCCCAAAGCAGTTTTGAATCGTGAAATTCTCCATCCTTTTTTACATAATCTGGAGCAGTTCCGCCGTTACTTTTTCCATCGTCTAAATAAATTAAACCATCCTTGTAATCTACTCTTGTTATTGATGTCCACCATTGCCAAGAAGCTGCGTTGGCAACCGCAATATCATTATGAATTAAACGAGCAACGAACAAAGCGGTCTGCATTCCTAAATCTCTTCCGCCGCCAGAACCGCCAGGGATTTCAGCTTCTCCTGGGTTTTCTAAAATACAGTATTCCGATTGCCAGTATTTTAATCCCGGTTTTTGCTTGACTTCTTTAGCAATTAATTTTCGGCTTAAAACCTGTCTTTCAACTGGCCATGTTGTAAAATAACTGTGCCCGAGAATTACATTTTTTACGTTTGAAAACTTAGTCACGTTCGTTTTGGTATTTCCAAAGAAATAATCGATTTGATTGTCACGGTTTTCTAAATTTACATTTTCATACAAATAATCGATTTGAGCGGCCTCTGCAATTACAATCTCAGTACTCATTTTTTTAGCTTTCAATTTTTCTGAAAGTGATTTGGTCAAATCATATATTTCCTGATTGGTTGCTGGTGTTCCTTCCTGACTATTTGTATCTCCGTGTTTTGGCATCCATTCCCATTGCGGTTCATTAATCGGACTAACATAATCGAATTTGATTCCTTCTTTTTTCTCCAATCCTTGAATACTTTGAACTAAGAAATCGGCAAATTTTGGAATTGCACCATCTTTTAGATTCAGTTTATTCTTTTGAGAGGCAAAAGATAATCCGTTGTTAGTCATATAAACTGGAGGACTATTAGTAAAAATAAGAAACTTTTCTACTCCACGTTTTTTAGCCGCCTGCAAAAACCATCTTTGTCCTTCTTGTTTTGAGAAATCATAAGTCCCGTCAGCATTTAGAAAACATTCGCTTCTTCTCCATTCGTCAGAAACTTTACTGTTTTCTCCTTGTTCTGTACTTCCTGCCCCAAGATTAAATCGCCAGATCGAAAGTCCGATTCCTTTTGGATTTCCTTGTGCATCTATTTCTTTACTAAAAAGCAAATCTGCAATGGCATTTTTTTTCTGTTCGGGCCAATTTTTACCCACAAACTGTGTTCTCCAAGCATCAGAGCCTCCAAAACCATCCATGGTTTGCACTACATTATCTGTGCTAATAGTAACCGTTCGCTGTGCAAATGACATTGAAGTTGTTACCAATAAAAGCGAGATATATATTTTTCTCATTTAATTATTATTTTTCGTGTTGACGTAATTTTTGTTATCGTCTTTTGCCATTTCGCCGAAAGAGAAATCATCGTAAATAAATCAACCAAGCCCTCATTACTTTGTCGAGTTACTTGTGGAGATCCCTCCTCCGTCGGGATGACAAGTTTGTGGTTAATAACTTTGTCAAAGTTTAAAACTTTGACAAAGTTTGCACACAATACTACTTATCTTTCAAAACTTAGAATCTTAGACCCTTAGCAACTTATTTATATGTTCCAACATAAGTTACTACTGATCTGGCTGGAATTTCAAGGCCAGAAATATCAACCGCTGTTCCTTTTTTCAAGCTCATTGTTTCAGAAGTAATATAAGGGGTTAATTTGTTGTCTGTTACTGTTCCGCCTGCAAGATTCAATTTATAAGCTTTTGCTGATTTACTGATGTTTACCGCAACAATTACCAATTTTTTATTTGTAGCATCTTTATAAGCTGTAAGCATTACATCATTTAATGCTGTCGAATTATCGATGCTTGGAATCTGAACTCTCACCATTCCTGGTTTTACGAAAAAAGAAAAGTTTCCTAAAGCCCAAAGTGTTTTTGAATCTCTGATGTAACCGTCATTTTTACAGTAATCTGCATTTCCTGCTCCGTTACTTGCTCCATCATCAACATGAATTAAACCATCTTTGTAATCGCCACGGCTAATTGCTGTCCACCATTGCCAAGACGTTACACCTCCAACGGCAATATCAGTACTAATAATACGAGCTGTCCAAAGTGCCAATGACATTCCTAAATCTCTTCCTGAACCAGCTCCGCCTGGAAGTTCTGCAGTTCCCGGACTTTCTAAAACGCAATATTCAGATGACCAAAGACTAACTCCACCAACAGACTGAATTTTCGCAGCGGCGGCTTGTCTTGATGAAATCATTTCACTTAATGGCCATGCTTGCCAATAACTGTGTCCAGAAATTGTCTTTTTTACGTTACTTAAACTGCCAATGTTTTTAGTAGAATTGGTTGCAAAAAAGTAATCAATCTGATTGGATCTGCTTTCTTTTCCTGAAACAGTCTTGTATAATGGTTCGTAAGCTCCTGCTTCTCCAACTACAATTTTAGCTTCTAGTCCTTTCGCTTGTAATTTTGGAGAAAGGATATTAACAAAACTGTAAATATTGGCATTTGTCGCCGGAGAACCTTCCTGCCCGCTTCCATCCCATTCGTATTGCGGTTCATTAAACGGACTCACATAGTCTATTGTTAAACCGTGTTCTGTTTTTAGCTTATCTAAAGATGTTGTCCAAAAATCCGCCAAATCGGGCATTTTACCATCTTTTAAATTGTAAAATTCTTTGATTGTAGCATGTGCTTTTCCGTTTTGAGTTAAATAAACTGGAGCACTGTTGGCAAAAGCTAAAAGCTTGTCTACGCCACGTTCTCTTGCGGCTTTCATAAACCAAACCTGACCCGCTTGTTTTGTCATATTATACGAAACTCCGTCTGTAGTAAAACATTCCGATCTTCTCCATTCATCGGTAATATCACTTGCTTCGCCTTGTTCTGCACTTCCTGCTCCAAGATTGAAACGCCATAATGATAAACCGATTCCTTTTGGATTTCCGTCTGCATCTACACCTTGACTGAATAATAAATCTGCTATTTTATTCTTTTTATCAGTAGGCCA
>NZ_DHEI01000077.1:9804-16423 GCF_002399805.1 Flavobacterium sp. UBA4854 | reverse complement strand
CTTGCAGAAAGTAAGCCTGCACACAGCAGACTTACTTTATTTCCTTTAAAGATGCTCATCTTAATAACCAGGATTTTGTTTGATTAAATTACCGCTTAAGTCAATTTCTAATTGTGGAATTGGCCATAATAAGTGCTTAGAAGGATCAAAGTTGATTCCTTTGTCTTGCGGTTCTCTCAAATTGGTTGTTTCATAAGGGTCTGTAGAACTCAAATTATACTTTACAAAGGTTCCGTTTGGTCCCATTAAAGATTCGATAACTGGTCTTCCTGTTGTTGGATCTTTTTCGCGACGGATATCAAATAAACGAAGTCCTTCAAAAGCCAATTCTAAACGACGCTCTTTGTAGATTTGTTTCAATAAAGTTGGTCCAGAAATTCCTGTTTTTGGATCTAATTTTACACGAGCTCTAATTACATTTATATCTGTTAAAGCATCTCCTCCTAAGTGATAGTTTGCTTCTGCTCTTGTCAAATACATTTCTGCTAAACGAATCAACGGAATATTTAATGGCAAGTGACCGTCTTTTTTATCTAATGAACGACGTGTTGCAATTGGAATGTAATATTTACGGCAAATACGTCCTGATTTGTTGTCGTTTAAACTGAATTTATGAGTTGGATTTAAAACCTCATCTCCGTAAGCAGCTTCTCCCCATTTTGTAATGGTACTTCTGCGACGAATTACATCATTTTCAGAAAGATAAGCATTTTCTAAATCGCTCGTTGGCATACACCATCCCCATCCGTCTAAAACATCAGCGGCATCATTACTTGGAAAATTCTTTTTGTCTTCTCCTCTTGCTCCCGCTAAAGTTGGTAATGCAGAACCTAAATCTCTATTTTGAACTGATGAAGATTGTGCTTCTAAAATCGATTCAATTCCGTTATGGTTGTTTACATTCCAGATATTTAAGAAATCAGCCTCAAGCGCAAAAGGTCCTTCAGTGATTACTTTGTTTGAATATGTTTTAGCTTCAGCCCATTTTTCTTGAAACAATGAAACACGAGCTAATAAAGCATAAGCTGCCCATTTGTTTATTCTACCATCTTTATTTACAGGAGCGCTTTCTAATTTTGCAGCCGAATCTTTAAGATCTGTTTCAATTTGCGCATATACGTCTGCCGCAGAGCTTCTCTCTAAAGTTAAATCTCCTGTTCCTAAAGATTTTGTATACAACGGAACTCCTCCAAAAAGATTCACTAATTCGTAATAGCAATAAGCACGCACAAATAAGGATTCTCCCATATATTGGTTTTTCTGCGCATCTGTAAGTGGCGATGAAGCCATTCTCTCTAAACCAATATTAGCCGATTGAATGGTGTAATAATGTGCTGTGTAGATACTGTTCATATCTCCCATATTATCGGGAGTAATTAGATACTGTGAAGCAGGTCTGTGCGCACCACTGTCTTGTCCAGTGTTTCCCATCCAAGCATCATCGGTTGACATTTCGTTCGTTACTCTTGGCGCTACTAATGTCCACCAGTCGTTAGGAAGCAACAACCTTTTTGTTAATTCGTTGGTATAATTTTCACACTCTTGTACTGTTTGAAAATAGTTCTCTAAAGTTTGGGTTCCTCTTTGTTCTTTTTCGATGAAATCACTGCAAGAAGCTGAGAACAAAGAGAAAGCTATGATTGATACTATAATTTTTTTCATGATCGTTTTGATTAAAATGCAACATTAAGCCCCATCAAGATTGTTGGCTGTACTGGATAGTTCCATCCTCCAAAACCTGATCCTTTTACTCTGTCTCCTTTATCAGGATCTCCTCCGGCTACTTCAGGATCAACTCCTGTGTATTTTGTCCATGTCCATAAATTCTGTCCAGACAATGAAATTCTTAATTTATCTAAACCAAATTTGTTGTAGAAAGAATATCCTAACTGTAAATTTTTCATACGAACAAAAGAACCGTCTTCAACATAAAGAGAAGAGAATTTGGTAAAGTTTTCATTGTTATCATCTTTTGATAAACGCGGAATGTAATTTGAAGTTCCTTCACCATGCCATGCCATTTGCTCTAATCCGCTAACTTTGTTCGTTAGACTTGCTCCATTATATAAATCCGAAATGTTTTGGTTTACAATTTCGTTTCCAATGCTAGAATAGAAATTAGCAATTAAATCAAAGTTTTTATAACCAAAGTTTAAATTCAGACCTACGTTGTAATCTGCCCAAGGAGAACCAATTTTTGTTCTGTCTTTTTCATCAATTTTTCCATCACCGTTTACATCTTTAAAACGAACATCTCCTACTTGTGCATATGGCTGTAATTTGGTTCCGTGTTGATCTGTATGTGAGTTTAATTCGGTTTGGTTTTGGAATAATCCATCTGCAACATATCCGTAGAAATATCCTGGCACATCGCCTTTTACGGTTAAAGTTCTGTTTCCAGATCCGTATAGTTTCTCGCCATCAGCAGAAAGCGTAAGCATTTCAACATTTACGGTTGTAAAAGTCAAGTCTACACCATACGAGAAATCGCCTTTTTTATCTTTATAAGAAAGCAATAAGTCGATACCGCTTGATCTCATAGAACCAACATTTGTCCACATAGTTGAATATCCTGGAAATCCGCTGTAAGTTGGAAACTGTTTTAAGAACAACATATCGTGGGTTTCTTTTTGATAATATTCTAATGAACCTGAAACTTTATTTTTCCAAAATCCGAAATCAAGTCCGAAACTCATATCTTCTACCGTTTCCCATTTAATGTCTTTGTTTGCCATTGAAGACGGATAAGAAGTATCTACTACTTCGCCACCAATTGTATAATAATTTTGTCCGATATTAGATTGGTAAACCGCATCTGGCAAACCTTGATTACCTACTTTACCCCATCCTGCTCTTAATCTAAGATCACTAACAACATCTTTTGCAGATTCCATAAAACCTTCGTTTAAAATTCTCCAAGAAACCGATGCCGAAGGGAAATTTGCCCATTTGTTATTGGTCATGAATTTAGAAGAACCATCACGTCTAAATGTTCCTGTGAAATAGTATTTACCATCGTAGTTATAAGAAAAACGAGAAATATAAGACATCAGCGAACTAGACCAGCTGTTACCTTTACTGTCTTTGTTTTTAGTAGCTGCATTTAGCTCTCTCATTGAATCAGAATTGTTTGGAACACCTTCACCATAACCCCAAAGATTATTTCCATTGTATTCTTCCATTGTGTTACCAATCATCAAAGAAGCGTTGTGTTTTTCTGCAAATTTTTTAGAATAGGTAATGGTATTTTGCCAAGTCCAATCAACATTTGTAGTATTCCATTTTTCAACACTATTGATTTCTTGTTTTTCGTGTGCAGCATCAATTACAAAATCGGGCGTAAATTTATTTCTTGTTTCATCTCCAACTTCAATAGATGCTTGTGTACGAAATACTAAACCTTTGATTGGTTCGTATTGCAAATATCCGTTCGTATTTAAGTTGTACTTATTGGTATAATCATCATAACGTTTTACGGCAGCAACTGGATTCCATACATAAGAAGGAGATCTTGCATAAATGCTGTATTCATTTTCAGTTCCGCTTAACTGGTCTGCTGGTTTGTAAATTGGCGTAATTGGATCAATTTTATCAAAATCTGCCCAGTTGTTTGGTGCTCCCCAAGTTTCATAACGAGGGTTTAAAGTGATTCCTGCTGAGAATTTATCTGTGAATTTAAAATCATTTGCGATTCTCATCGTAACTCTTTCCCAACCTCCAACACCATACATTGAGTCAGAATCGTAATAATTTAAACTTATAGCGTAAGTGTGTTTATCAGAACCTCCAGTTACACCTAATGAAGCATTTGTAACAGGGGTTCCAGTTCTAATTCCTGCTTTCCACCAATCTGTTGTTTTTCCTCTATATTGAGAAGGATTCGGAAGATAATCTGAATAACCTGAATTGTTATAAGCCGTGTTCATTATTCTTGCATAACCTTCGGCATCAGCCATATTGTAAGGATTATTCATGATTTGCATACCAGAGCTCAAATCAAAATTGAATCTAGTTTTTCCAACTTTTCCTTTTTTAGTTGTAATCAGAATAACTCCATTCGAAGCACGAGAACCATAAATTGCGCTTGCAGAAGCATCTTTTAAAACCTCCAAAGATTCAATTTCATTATTGCTTAAGAAATTAATGCTCGTTCCCATCGGAATTCCGTCAACTACATAAAGCGGATCTGTGTTTAAGTTTAAAGTCGAAATACCACGAATTAAAACTCTTGGCTGTGCACCTGGACCACCTTGCCCTGTTACTTGCACCCCAGAAACTTTTCCTTGAAGTGATTCGGCAACGTTACCAACAGTCATAGTTTGCAATTCTTTTCCTTTTACAGAAGATATCGAACTCGTTACATCGCTCTTTTTAACCGCCGCATAACCTACCACAACTATCTCATCTAATGCTTGGCTAGCTTCTTGCATTACTACACTAATCTCTGTTTTATCTCCAACCGGTACAACTTGAGAAGTAAAACCAACGAATGAAAATTCGATTTGTGCATTTTTATTTGGAACATTGATTACATAATTTCCGTCAAAATCAGTTGCTGCAGATGTTGAAGTTCCTTTCACCATTACATTCACTCCCGGAATCGGCACATTGGCTTTATCCTTAACAGTACCTTTTATTTTTATTTGTCCAAAAGATACAGCAGTACACAAAAGGGCAATAAAAAATCCTATATATTTAAATTTCATATTAAGCTGTTTTATTTGTTAAATGTTACAACAAGGTTATAACCAACTATTTTTTTGTTATAAATACTCTTTCCAACTCAGTATCTAAAACTACTTTGTAAACTCCAGGCGCTGCAGGATATTTAGCATTTCCGTTTTCTCCTGGCGACATTGTTGCAATACCATTTTTGATTAATCTCCAAGATGGATCCCACCATTGTCCTGTAAAAGTTGCTTCTAAAGTTCCTGTCA
This sequence comes from Flavobacterium sp. UBA4854, assembly GCF_002399805.1. Classification (NCBI taxonomy): domain Bacteria; kingdom Pseudomonadati; phylum Bacteroidota; class Flavobacteriia; order Flavobacteriales; family Flavobacteriaceae; genus Flavobacterium; species Flavobacterium sp. UBA4854. Next base: position 11,486 of record NZ_DHEI01000077.1, on the reverse strand, counting down.
AAGTATATTCTCCAACTAATTGATATGGATTGCTTGCATTATTTGCTAGATGAAGTTTTGTAACTACCCAAGCATTCCATGTATCCCAGTTTGCACCGTCGATTCCGCCACCACAAACACTTACGAATGGTTTTCTTTGTGCAGCATCATCATGCCATAAACCGTTTGCAACATCTGCCCAAACTTTGCTTGTTGGTGTATATTTTTCTACAGTATATTTTAGTGTATTTGGATTTACTTTAATCTTATAATATCCTTTTGTAGGTAAAATAATTGCTGTTGAAGTCACATCGTCTACTAATTCTCCAGCTGCATTTAAACCAAAACAATGCGGTGCAAAATCTGATTCTTGACCTAAGAAATAAACTTCTTTGTTGTCCTTGTCTGCATAATATTTAAATTCGAAATCTTGTCCGTCTTTCTCGTGGAAATACATTGGAACCCCCACTGCATCTGTCGTTAGGTTTGTTCCCTTTGGCTGATCGCATAAATAAATTGCAGGATATTCGTTTGTTGCAACAATATTTACGTTTAATGATCCTGTATTCGGAATTGCAAATTTGTCTTTTGCAGTAATCGTTAGTACATAATCTGCAGCAGTTACAGGCAAAGTGTAGGTTTTATTGAAAGTATAAGATTGAGGAGAATCTGTTAACTGTATCATTTCGTCAATGCCAAGAGCCTCACATTTTACTTGTATATAATCAATTCCTGAATCGTCGTTTACGACAAAATTTACAGGCATTTCATTACTTGTAGACAACAAGATAACTGCACCTTCTTTTGGCGTTATCATTGTAATGCTTGGCGGTGCAAATTCACCATCAAGGCGTAAATTGATTTCTTCGTTTACAACATTTCCTGAAACGTCTGTAATTACCAATTTTATTTTAAAAGATTCAGAAGTTCCTCTATTTGCAGGAACTTCAAAAAAGTAACTTAAATCGTAAGTTTTTAAAAGCGGATCTGTTTTAAAGCTAATTACTTTATCTAATGATAATTCTGGAATTTGAATTTCTACACTTTTTAATCCTAAATCGTCTGCAAGTGCAGCTTTGATTTCAAATTTTCTACTCGGAGCTCCATAAATCTCTTTTGTAGAAACTACCACCGTAGGATTATCAGAACTTGGAAATCCTGATTCATTATTTTGACATCCGGTTACAAGAAAGCCAAAAAGGGCAAGAAAAAATAAAAATACATTTTTTTTCATTTCTTTAGTTTTAAGGTTAGGTTAGTTAGTTTTCTTTCTAAAATGAAAGCTTGTTTTAATTTTGTAGGTTATTCAAGGTTTTACTATTTTTTGTCTGAGGCAGAAAAAAAACAGCATTACATAATTAAGTGGTCATTTTCATATTCTATTGAGTTTGGTTAATTGTTAGATATTTCCTTTTTTTTTATTTTACTTCAGGTTATATAAGTGTCATTTTTAATTAACCCGCAGTTTATTTTTTTAAACTGCGGGCTGATAAGTAACGCAAACCAATCATTACTGATCTAAATTTTAAAGAGTGCTCACCTCTTTAAACAGATAACAAACTATCTTGATATTAACACTTATAACTAACAGCAATAATCTAATTCGTGATTGCTATTACCGCAAAGAAATGTTTAAATAACACTTTTAAGGAGGGGTAAATTGGAAAAAAAAGGAGGTCAAAATTGCAATTAACTATTATTTT
>NZ_DHEI01000077.1:7950-9610 GCF_002399805.1 Flavobacterium sp. UBA4854 | reverse complement strand
TTTTTCAGCTAAAACGTTTAAGTTGAATAGAAGATTTTAATTGATTTTTTAAAAAACAAGAAAATAATGCAGTAACAAAATAATGTTAGCTGCATTATTTGATGATATTCAAGTCAGAATTAAATGACGTTTTATACTTTTTTATATATTCTGAAGGAGTCATTCCAAATAGTTTTACGAATTGCTGTCTGAAATATTTTGGATCTTCAAATCCAACTTCTGTACTTGCTTGTGTGATGTTCATATCTTCAGTCAGCATCAACATCGCTGCTCTTCTAATTCGCAATGAACGAATAAAAGCATTTAAAGTTTGCCCAGAAATAATTTTGATTTTGGTATAAAGCGTTCTATGGCTCATTCCCATTTCTAGGGCGAAAGTTCGAATCGTAAAATCTTTTTTATGAATATTAGCTTCAACAATTTCGATGCATTTTTTAAGCATCTGCTGATATTCAACCGGAACTTTCTGCGTGTTTTCTTTTAATGTAATACTGTCTAAGAAATAAGTGCGTAGATTATGACGGTTTCTTAGTAAAGATTCGACACGAGCCGTAAGAATATCATCGTCAAAAGGTTTGGTGATATAATCATCTGCACCTTCATTAATTCCTTGCAAATGCGTTTCTGGGTTTTTAGATGCTGTCAATAAAATAACTGGAATATGCGATAGCGTGTTGTCTTCTTTTATTCTTCGACATAATTCTAAACCATCCATTTCTTCCATAGTAATATCACTAATGACAAGATCTGGCATATGTTTTTTAGTCATTTTTAAACCTTCTTCGCCATTTTCTGCGCTATAAACAATGTAACTATCAGCAAAAAGCTTAATTAGATAAGCTCGAATTTCTGCATTATCATCAATGATTAAAACAGTGCGTTTATCGGTTAACATTGTCTTTTTGAAATCGCTATCTGCAATTGAAGTTGTTGCTGTCGAAATTGGCTCTTCTATTTCATCAGGAATTAATTCGTCAAATAATTGGCTTCTCTGCGGTTTTTCATTGGTAATTTCTACATCTTCAAAATGACTGTTTCCTTTTAAAAATGCCAATTTAAAAGTGCTTCCTTTTCCAGCTTCACTGCTACAAGATACAGATCCTTTATGTTTGTCAACAAAATATTTAACAATATAAAGTCCAATACCAAAACCGGTTCCAACAGAAACTTTTGAATTAATCTGTTTGAATTTTTCAAAAATAACATCAATGTCTTTCTTATCAATTCCGTCTCCGTTATCCGATATTTCTAGAAAAACCTTTTCATCGTTTTCTGTCAAAGTCAGATTGATTTCACCTCCAATTGGTGTGTATTTAAAAGCATTTGACATTAAATTGAATAATGAAATTTCTATCTTTTCATAATCGCCAATTATAGTAATTTCATGATTTGGAATTCTAAAATTATAATTGATGTTTTTATCTTTTGCCTGATTCACAAAACATTGATAAACTTCATTAGAAAGATTATTTACATTAATTGGAGACAAACGCAAAGCATCGGCATCATTTTCGGCTTTTCTTAATAAAAGCAGTTGATCTACCAAACTCAATAATCTTCTGGCATTTCGATGCGCAATAGCCAAATCGCTTCCAGAAGAACCGTTCTCGACATTTTCTTTCTGTACTGCTTTTTTTAACGGATTTATGATTAGCGAAAG
>NZ_DHEI01000077.1:5011-7741 GCF_002399805.1 Flavobacterium sp. UBA4854 | reverse complement strand
TATTTTAATTTTTCTTTGTTTTTATTGTAATCGAGATATAAAAACAATAATCCGCCAATTGCTAAAAGATATAAAGTATAGGCCCACCAGGTTCTGTACCAAGGCGGTAAAACTTCTATTGAAATAAGACTGACATCTTTATTCCAACCTCCTTTAAAATTGGTTGTTTTAACTTTAAAAGTATACTTTCCTTCAGGAAGTCTTGAGTAATTTGCTTTTCGGGTCTGTCCCACATAATTCCATTGCTCATCCCAACCATCTAAAAAATAAGCGTAATTTATCTTGTCTGCATTGTTGTAATCTAAAGCAACAAATTCTAATGATAGAGTCGTTTGATCGTATTCCAAATTAACCTCTTTAATTTTATCAGAATCGGTAGCGACTTCTGCATTCGTTTCTTCAATCAACTGATTGTTGACATAAAAATCAGTCAGTAAAATAGTATTCTTTTGATTGAAGCCTTTTATCGATTTAGGGTAAAAAATATTAAATCCGTTGATTCCTCCAAAAAGAAATTCGCCAGATGAAAGTTTGATTCCGGCATTAAAGCTAAACTGATTGCTTTGAAGTCCATCATTTACAGAGAAATTACGGAAGGTTTTACTTCTTTTATCGTATCTGCAGATTCCATTATAAGTACTCATCCACAAGTTGCCTTCATTATCTTCTAGTAATCTTAAAATAGTATTCGAAGGCAAACCATCATCAATAGTCTGTCTTTTAAAAGTATTTGTTTTTCTATCAAATAATAGCAAACCTCCTTCTTGAGTTCCTATCCATAAATTTTTATTTTTATCTTCATAAATACATCTAATAGGGTTTCCAATCGCTTTTTTAGTGATTTTTTTAGTGTCTTTATCAATTGACAAAAGTGAAGTGTAATTTCCTGCCCATAACTTTCCATCTGAAGTTTCGGTTATGCATTGCAGGTTATCAATCCTTTTATCAAAAAGTTCAAATGCATCTTTATTTCTATTTAAAAGGTACAACGAACCTTCATTTGTAGCACTTGCCCAAATATTTGATTTTGAATCTTTAAATACAAACCAGATATTTTTCTCGGTTTGTTTTGTATGAGAATTATAACAAGAATAGTGTTTTACATTATTGGTACTCTTGCTTATTTTATTGATTCCTCCCGCCCAAGTAGAAACCCAAATGTCATTATTATTATCGCGAACAATTCCAGTAATAAAAGGGCTAGAAAGCGAATTTCCATAATTGGTGTACGAATTGTTTTTTCTATCCCAATATTTCAAGCCTGCGCCATCTGTACCTACCCAAACATTCCTTTTTTCGTCTTCACAAAAAGATAAAATAAAATTGTCGGCAGGATCTTTAGCATTATAACGAATACTTTTAAAATACTTTGGAGTATCGCTCAACATACTTATTCCGCCACGAAGCGAGCCAAACCATTTGTTACCTGATTTATCTTCATATAGACTCCAAACTGAATTGCTTTTGGCTAATTGTTCGTTATAAGGCAGAAGTTTTTTAGTATTCGGATTAACGTAGAATATTCCGCATCCGTCTGTTGTCACCCAAGTTATTCCTTTTTTATCCACCAAAACATCAGTAACGCTGCACTTATTCGAAAAATAATTTTCTGAAATCGAACCTGATTTTGTGTTTAATAAAAAAAGTCCTTCGTCGGTTCCTAATAAAAGATTTCCATCAGAAGAAAGTTTCATCGCTTTTACTCCTATCGAAAGCGGAAAAACAATTTTTAAGTCTTTTGCTTTATAATCATAAGTACAAACTCCAACATTGCGAACATATATCCAACATCCCGATTTCTCTTTATTTTCTTGAATTGCAATGGCATCGTAATTAGAAATCGTAATTCTATTTCCTAATGCATTTAAAGGAATATGTTTACCTGTAAAAGAACCATTTTCAAAAGCCAATAAACCTAATTTCTGTGAAGCGACTAAAACTAAATTATCTGAAACCGAACGCATTTGATGTATAATATCTTGAAGCACTTTTGGTTTATCATCCCACAACGTATACTTAACGGTATGAAAAGACGCTTTTGTTTTATCGTAAATACATATTCCGCTGGTTCCTCCTACCCAAATATTATTTCTAGAATCACCTTCAATATTGTAGATTGTATTGAACAAAAGTGATTTTTTATCGTTTATTCTGTTTCTGAAAACTTTAAAATTATAGCCGTCATATCGGTTTAAGCCATCGTACGTTCCAAACCACATATACCCTTCTTTATCTTGGTAAATTGTAATTATGGAATTGTTAGACAAACCGTCTGATATGTCAAGGAATTTGATGGGGTAATCTTGTGAATATAGGGAAGAAGAAAACCCTAATAAGAATAGAAAATATAGAACAAAAGGCTTCAAAATGAGTTTGGTTTTCTGGTTTGCGTAATAAGCACAATTATAAGATAATTTTGCTTAGATTCCTTAAATTTTAGACCAAAAGCATATTTCTGCACCGAAGTTGCAGGATTTTATTCTGATATGTTGTTTTTGATAAATTAATTCTTACCTCTTTTCTATGCTTATAAAGCCCAAAGATTCAATCATTTGAATTTTGTATTAGGTCTTATATTACATTCCAATAGTTGAAACCATTGGCTATGTTCACAAAAAATCATAGAATGATGCGCAAACCAAACGTTTCCTACGGAACATAAAAAAAGAGCCTGTCTCAAAAAATGAGACAGGCTCCCCTTCTATTATTTTTTATTAATCTAATAAAAAC
>NZ_DHEI01000077.1:4265-4794 GCF_002399805.1 Flavobacterium sp. UBA4854 | reverse complement strand
ATTCTTTGATACGCTTGCTGCATAGTTGGCACAAGATCTTTTTTATGAACTATAATCGTTAAATATTGTGCTATGAAAGGCGCAACACGCTGTCCTAAAATATCATCGGTAACCCAAAGTCCGCTGTTTTCTGCCACGCCAAAATGTGCTTTTACAACCGTTAATTCAACATCTTGTAACGAATGCGGATCTACTGATTTCCNNACCTCTTTTCTATGCTTATAAAGTCCAAAGATTCAATGATTTGAATTTTGTATTAGGTTTTATATTACATTCCAATGATTGAAACCATTGGCTATGTGCTTAAAAAATCATAAAATGATGCATAAAAAAAGAGCCTGTCTCAAAAAATGAGACAGGCTCCCCTTCTATTATTTTTTTATTAATCTAATAAAAACACAATCAAACCTCTTGCTCCATGAGCTCCGAGAACCAAAGACTGCTCAATATCGGCCGTTTTTGACGGACCAGCGATGAAAGTTCCAAAACCGTATTCCATGTTTCCGATTCTTTGATACGCTTGCTGCAT
>NZ_DHEI01000077.1:2393-4014 GCF_002399805.1 Flavobacterium sp. UBA4854 | reverse complement strand
CGAATGCGGATCTACTGATTTCCAATCTAAAGAAGCAATTTCAGAAAGCTCTGGAAGCGTTGTAATTAATCGTTTTTCGAGATTATAATTGGATTTGATGTAATTGATGATTTCGTTATAATCGGCAACTTCTACAGGATCACCACCAATTCCTTTTAAAACCGTTTTGTAGGTTTCTAATACATCAAATTGTTCTGAACCTAAAAGATTTAAATCTGGCAATTCTGAAACCAATTCTGGTTGATTTGCTTTTATTCTTTTTAAAATTTCGCCTTTACTACTCATTTCCTTTTTCTTTAGATTCTCGCGAATTTTTCTTGTACCATTCTCTAAAAGATTCTTCTGGAACATCTGGCATTTCGCGCTGATCGTACCATTTATTCATCTTATTATTGACCATTCCTGGAATGTTCTTCATTACAAATCTACCTGATTTTCCAGCAATATTAAAAACTGTCGGATTTGCTAATACCGTTGCCATCGTTTTCATCGCTACAGTTTTGGCCGTCGGAGTATGTCCTTCTTTTACCAAAACCTGACGCCATTTGTACAATTGATCGTGAATGTCAATTTTTACAGGACAAACATTAGTGCAAGAACCACAAAGTGTACTGGCAAAAGGCAAATCGGCATTTTTGCTCATATCTAAATTTGGTGCTAAAATAGAACCAATTGGTCCTGCAACCGCATTATGATAACTGTGTCCGCCGCTTCGTCTGTACACTGGGCAAGTATTCATACACGCTCCACAGCGAATACATTTTAAAGAATTTCTAAAATCTTCTCTTCCTAATTGCGTGCTTCTACCGTTGTCTACAATTACGATATGCATTTCTTTTCCGTCTCTTGGCTTTTTAAAATGACTTGAAAAAGTAGTAATAGGCTGTCCTGTTGCACTTCTTGCTAATAATCTCAAGAAAACCCCTAAGTGTTCTCTTTTTGGAATCAATTTCTCAAATCCCATACAAGCGATATGAACGTCTGCTAAATGCGCACCCATATCGGCATTTCCTTCATTCGTGCAAACTACAAATTCTCCTGTTTCTGCAACAGCAAAATTAACTCCAGTTAAAGCTACTTTTCTAGTTAAGAAAGTATTTCTCAAACTATGGCGAGCAGATTCTGTCAAATATTGCGGATTGAAATTTCCTTTTTCGGTACCCAAATGTTCGTGGAAAGTTTCGCTTACATCTTCTTTTTTTAAGTGAATCGCCGGAAGTACAATGTGGCTTGGCGATTCTTTTCGAAGCTGAACAATATATTCTCCCAAATCAGAATCGATTACTTCAATTCCTTTTTCGGCTAAATAATCATTTAAATGGCATTCTTCTGTAAGCATTGATTTGGATTTCACCATTTGCTTTACATCATGTTTAGCCATGATAGAATGTACAATTTCGTTGTGTTCTTTGGCATCGGCTGCCCAATGCACAATTATTCCGTTTCGTTGCGCATTCGCTTCAAATTCAACTAAATAATCATGAATATTAGATAATACATTTAATTTGATTTGAGAAGCTGTTTCTCTAAGCAGTTCCCAATCTTCAATTTGATGCGCTGATTTATCTCTCTTTGCACGCACAAACCAAAGTGTTTCATCATGCCAATTGACACGCTCTAC
>NZ_DHEI01000077.1:0-2197 GCF_002399805.1 Flavobacterium sp. UBA4854 | reverse complement strand
TTTTCGAGTGAATTTAATATTTCGGCAATATGAATGGTTTTGATTCTGCTTTTTTGCCTTTTTAGAATTCCGTCTAAATGCATCAAGCAAGACATATCACCACCTGTAATATAATCCACGTCATGACTTTCGTGATCTTTAATACGATCTTGTCCCATTTTTACTGAAACTGCTTCTTCTGTTACACAGAAAGTTCCGCCAAAACCACAGCATTCGTCTTTTCTAGTTAAAGCAACCAAATTAAGATCTTTTATACTGTGCAATAATTGTTCAGGTTTAGAGAAAAATGGTGCGTTTAATTCAGACATTTGCGAAAGCTTTAATCCACGCTGACCGTGACAGCTTACATGCATTCCGACTTTATATGGAAATCTTCCGTCAATATGATCGATTTTTAAAACATCGGTAATAAACTCGGTAAGTTCGTAAACTGTATTTCGAATTGCTGTTGCCTTCTCTTCTTGTTTTTCATCATGCAAATGGTCTTTTACATGCAAAACACAGCTTCCAGAAGGACAGACTATGTAATCAAATCCAGAAAAATTAGCAATAAAATTGGCGTCGCATCCTTTTGTTAAATGCGCATAACCACTATTGGCCATTGGCTGTCCGCAACAGGTTTGTCCCATCGGAAATTCGACGTCACAACCTAATTTTTGTAGTAACTCGTAGGTTGCGATTCCTACTTTTGGATAAAATTGGTCGACATAACAAGGTATAAAAAGTCCAATTTTCATGTTGTAGTATTTAGTGTGTTGTTCATTTAGGCGTGTACTGTAAAAATGTAAAAAATACGTTTCTCAGCAAATTTACAACATACAGACCGTTTTTACCTAATGTTTATAGAATTTCAAGTCAATTAAATCGTTCTGAATTGGTTTTGGATTCCAATTATCATGAATTGCCAACGCAGCTCCCAAAGCACTTGCCTGCGCCATCGAGGCTGCATAAACTTCTACATCTGGAAAAGCTTCTGCTAATAAATTCATATAAATCGAATTTTTACTGAAACCTCCATCCACAAAAATCTTTTTTACTGGACTGTTATGAATGACCAAATTGGTAGAAAAAACCTGCTGTTCTACCAGATCTAACATTAATTGATGATAAGCTGTTTCGTAATTTTTATAGTGTGAAAGGTCTCTTTTTTGAAAAGGGCATTCTTTCAGGATATCAAAATTGTATTTTTTTGGATAGAAAATCTGATAATTAAGCGCTCGTAGATTGGCTACAATATTTTTATCAAAATAAACTTCTTTGTAAGTATCAACTGGAACTTTAAAATGTTCTGCCAAGCGTTTGGTCTGCACTTCGTGTTCGTTTCCTGCAAACAATCTTGCCGCTTTTACAGGCTTTTCTGTGTACTGCATGTAACACAAACAATCGTTTTGTGATTCGTCAAAAGTTAAAGGCTTATTATTGAAAGGATTTAATGAAATACTCCATGTTCCCGTTGATAATAAAACAAAAGGCTCTGTAAAATTGATTGTATACGGAATAATTGCCGATGAGCTATCGTGAAGACCAACTCCAATTGCTATATTTTCGCGGGTCATAATCACATCTTTACCAAAATGAATTGGCGGTATTTTATCTGAAATACCTTCTTCTTTCAGCCATTTATGATACTTCATTTTTTTGAAATTCCACAAATTGGTATGACAGCCAATACTTGTAATATCAGCGTATGCTTCATTCGTTAAAAGAAAACTTAAAAACTGTGGCAAATGCAAACAGTATTTCACTTTTACAAATATTTCGGGTTTCTGTTCTTTTATACGGTAAATCTGCATTCCCGAATTTAAACTTCCCAAAACTGGAGAAGCCGTTTTTACAGCAAACTTTTTTTCTCCTTTGTATTTTTCGTAGAAATTAGATTTTAAATCCTCTGGATAATCTTTTAGATAATTATACAGAGGAGTTAAAACTTTTCCGTTTTCGTCTATATAAACAAAACTTGCTCCGTAAGTGCTGAAATTGATGGCTTTTAAAACATAATCTTTAAGCTCTTTTATTTCAGATAATCGATCTAAAATCCAATTTTTAAGTACTTCGATATCTTCACACGGAAATCCGTCTTCGTCTGTGGTTTCCTCCAGATTTACCGATTTTTCCCAGACAATTTTATAATTTTCGTTAAATAAAAAAACCTTTTTGTTTGTTTTACCAATATCAAAAATCGCAACTACATTCATTT
>NZ_DHEI01000098.1:12375-15994 GCF_002399805.1 Flavobacterium sp. UBA4854 | reverse complement strand
TGGAGATTTAAAAGAGTGGAAAACGCCTTTTCTTGGCCCTTTCGTAATTCATAATTCTGGAGAAAAAGCTTTGCAAAATACTTTTGTTTCACTTTCGTGGAATAACAAAAACTTATACTTAGCCTACAAATGCATTGATTCACAAATTATTGGATCACCTCAAAAAAAAGATTCTCAGATATTTAATACTGATGATTTAGTCGAAATATTTCTTGATCCAGATGGAGACGGTCAGAATTATATTGAAATTGGAGTGAATGCATTTTCTACAAATTATGATTTGATTTTAAAATGCATTTCGCCAGAATGTGGCGGATGGAATACTGCAATGGATTTTGATATAAAAGGTTTAGAATCTGTAAGCAAAATGACTCCAGAAGGCTATTCGGTTGAAATTAAAATTCCGGTTTCTAGTCTAGAAAATATTGAAAACGGCGGTTTTTCGAAACCTAAAGTCGGAACAAAATGGAAAGGAAATGCTTTTAGAATTGATTACGGTAATACAACTGAATATCTTGCTTTACAACCTTATAAGAGTTTAATTTTTGGTTTTCATCAGCCTCAAGAGTTTGCAGTTTTTGAGTTTGTGGAATGATTTGTTTTTGCTTAACTGTTTATTTATATAATTGCTTAATTGTGTCATTTCGACCGAAGGGAGAAATCACACTCATAAATCGACAAAGATTGAAGATATTCTATGCGGAATTTCTAGTGTGATTTCTCCCTTCGGTCGAAATGACAAGCTTTACTTCTGACGTTTCTTCAAAACTTCAACGACATCATTTAACTGAAACCCTTTTGCTTGTAATAAAATCAAATAATGAAAAAGCAAATCAGCACTTTCGCTAAGAAATAAATCGTCATTATTATCTTTTGCTTCAATAACTACTTCTACAGCTTCTTCACCTACTTTTTGAGCAATTTTATTGATTCCCTTTTCAAATAAAGAAGCCACATAACTTTTCTCTGAATCAGCATTTTCTCTTCGTGTTTTGACTGTATTTTCTAATTGAGAAATAAAACCGTAATTGGCTTGATTTGGTTCTTGCCAACACGTATCTGCGCCTGTATGACAAGTCGGCCCAATAGGTTTTGCTTGAATCAAAAGCGTATCACCATCACAATCGTTTTTAATACTTACCAATTCTAAAAAGTTACCACTCTCCTCGCCTTTTGTCCAAAGTCTTTGTTTGGAACGGCTAAAGAAAGTTACCTTTTGTATTTCTATTGTTTTTTGAAGCGATTCTTCGTTCATATAACCCAGCATCAAAACATTTTTTGTTTCTGAATCCTGAATGATAGCCGGAATTAATCCGTGTGCGCTTTTGATATCGATTTCCATAATTTTAGTCTAAAGTTTTAAAGTCCAAAGTCTTAAAGTTAAAACTATAATCGAACTTCTATATTGTTATTTCTTAATTCTTGTTTCAATGCTTTGATTTCGATTTCTTTAAAGTGAAAAACACTCGCCGCCAAAGCCGCATCTGCTTTTCCTTCTTTAAACGAATCTACAAAATGCTGTATATTTCCTGCACCTCCCGAAGCAATAATTGGAATATTTACCAGTTCTGAAAGTTTCGCTAAAGCCTTATTTGCAAAACCATTTTTAGTTCCATCATTATCCATTGAAGTAAAAAGGATTTCTCCTGCACCACGTTCAGCAACTTCAACAGCCCAATCGAATAAATTTAATTCAGTCGGAACTTTTCCGCCGACTAGATGTACAATCCATTGTCCGTCAATTTGTTTAGCATCAATTGCTACGACAACACATTGGCTTCCAAATTTCTGAGCCAAATCATTAATCAATTGCGGATTTTTTACTGCCGATGAATTGATCGAAACTTTATCTGCTCCGTTATTCAGCAGAATATCAACATCTTCAACAGATGAAATTCCGCCGCCAACTGTAAAAGGAATATTGATTTTTTCAGCTACGCTTCGCACCATATTTACAAGCGTTTTACGTCTTTCTTCTGTTGCAGAAATATCTAGAAAAACCAATTCGTCTGCGCCTTCTCTCGAATAAATTTCAGCCAATTCTACAGGATCTCCTGCATCACGCAAATCAACGAAATTAACGCCTTTTACAGTTCTTCCGTTTTTTATATCCAAGCAAGGTATTATTCTTTTTGCTAACATGTTTCTAATGTGTTAATTAGATAATTAGTCAATTAGATAATTTTCTGCATTTGCTAAACCATTATCTAATTTTCTAATTAACTCATTTTCTAATTATAAAATCCTCTAGTTGTTTCAAAGTGATTCTTCCCTCGTAAATTGCTTTTCCGATAATAGTTCCTTCACAGCCTAATTCTGCAAGTTTTGGTAATTCTTCGAAAGTTGAAATTCCTCCAGAAGCAATTAGTTTTACACCTTTTGCTTCTGCCAAAATTTTACTGTACAAATCAAAACTTGGACCTTGAAGCATTCCGTCTTTTGCAATATCGGTACAAATAACATACTGAATTCCTTTTGATTGATAATCCTGAATAAAAGGAACTAAATCTTCATTAGATTCTTCTAACCAGCCGGAAACTGCTATTTTTTCATCTTTTGCATCAGCGCCCAAAATAATTTTTTCTGAACCATATTCTGAAATCCATTTTTCGAAAATTGTTCTGTTTTTTACGGCAATACTTCCGCCTGTAATTTGATTTGCGCCACTTTCAAAAGCAATTCTTAAATCATCATCTGATTTTAATCCACCACCAAAATCAATTTTTAAATTGGTTTGCGTAGCAATTTGTTCTAAAATCTTATAATTGACAATTTTGCTCGATTTTGCACCGTCAAGATCTACTAAATGCAGGTATTCAATTCCGTGTGCTTCAAATGATTTTGCCACTTCAAGCGGATTTTCATTGTAAATTATTTTAGTATCATAATCACCTTTGGACAAACGAACACATTTTCCTTCAATGATATCTATGGCTGGTATTATTCTCATTTTAATTTAGTCTTAAAGTTTGAAAGTCTAAAGTCATAAAGTCTTTTTGATTTTCAAAATTGATAATTTGATTGATATTTGAATTTTTACATTTTTAAAAAATTACCTAGAATCTTTTCTCCGACATCACCGCTCTTTTCTGGGTGAAATTGTGTTCCGTAAAAATTATCTTTTTGTAATGCCGATGCATATTCTACGTCATAATTGGTTGTAGAAACAGCATATTCGCAATTTGGTGCGTAAAAACTGTGAACCAAATACATGAATTCATTTTCAGAAATTCCTTTGAATAAATTGGTTTTTAAATCATAAATCTGATTCCAACCCATTTGTGGTACTTTTACATTGTTTGAAAATTTTACAACATCAACATCAAAAATGCCTAAACCTTTGGTATTTCCTTCTTCTGTTTTATTGCACATTAACTGCATTCCCAAGCAAATTCCTAAAACTGGCTGTTTTAATTCTGAAATCAAACTGTCTAAACCACTTTCACGAAGTTTTGCCATAGCCGAACTCGCTTCGCCCACACCAGGAAAAATCACTTTATCTGCCGATTTGATTTCATCTGGATTATTACTCAAAACAGCTTTAAAACCTAATCTTTCAATAGCAAACATAATGCTCTGAATATTTCCTGCTCCGTAATTTATAATTACTATTTTCATT
>NZ_DHEI01000098.1:0-12169 GCF_002399805.1 Flavobacterium sp. UBA4854 | reverse complement strand
TTCGTTGAAGGCAAAATCATTTTTTCGGTATCTCTTTTTACGGCTACTTTTATTGCTTTCGCGAAAGCTTTAAAAATTGCTTCAATTTTATGATGCTCGTTGATTCCTTCCGCTTTAATGTTTAAGTTAGCTTTTGCACCGTCTGTGAATGATTTGAAGAAATGATAAAACATTTCAGTTGGCATTTTTCCAACCATTTCGCGTTTAAATTCGGTTTCCCAAATAAGCCAATTTCTTCCTCCAAAGTCAATTGCCGCTTGCGCTAAACAATCGTCCATTGGAAGACAGAACCCGTAACGCTCAATTCCTAATTTATTTCCTAAGGCTTTTGCGAAAACTTCTCCCAAAGCAATTGCAGTATCTTCGATTGTATGGTGTTCATCAACTTCTAAATCCCCTTTTACAAGAATTTCCAAGTCCATTTGACCGTGACGCGAAATTTGATCTAACATGTGGTCAAAAAAAGCTATTCCGGTGTCGATTTTGCTTTTTCCTGTTCCGTCAAGATTTAAGTTAATATAAATATCCGTTTCATTCGTTTTTCTTGTAATAGAAGCCGAACGCGCTTCTAATTTTAAAAACTCATAGATTTTCTTCCAATCCATTGACTGCAAAACAATGGTATCGTTCAATTCTTCACGTTTAGATGAAATTTCAGTACTCCCTGCTCCATCTGTGTCATTCATGAAAATTGCTTTTGCACCAAGGTTTTTAGCCAATTCAACATCTGTCAAACGATCTCCTAAAACAAAAGAATTTTCAAGATCATATTGCGGATTGTTCAAATATTTGGTTAACATTCCAGTTCTTGGCTTACGTGTTGGTGCATTTTCTTCTGGAAAAGTTCTGTCTACAAAGATTTCATCAAAAACAACTCCTTCGTTTTCAAAAGCTTTTAAAATGAAATTTTGCGTTGGCCAAAACGTATCTTCTGGAAAACTATCTGTTCCTAATCCGTCTTGATTGGTAACCATTGCCAATTCATAATCTAATTCGTTAGCAATTTTAGCCAAATATTGAAATGCTTTTGGATAAAATTCTAGTTTATCTAAACTGTCTAATTGGTAGTTTTCAGGTTCTAAAACAATCGTTCCGTCACGATCGATAAAAAGTACTTTTTTCATGGTTTATTTTTCTTTTGCCACAGATTAAAAGGATTAAAATGATTTTTTTTAGCCACGAATTCACAAATTTCTCTAATTCAATTCGTGTTAATTTTTGTAATTCGTGGCTAAAAATCACGCACAGAAAGAAATCATTTTAATCCTTTTAATCTGTGGCTAATAATTTTTAGCTTAATAATTTTAATTCTCTTATAACAACCTCGTTTTCTTCTTTTGTTCCGATTGTAAAACGAAGACAATTTTCGCATAAAGGCTGTGTTGTTCTGTTTCGAATTACGATTCCTTTTTCGATTAACTGATCGTATCTTTTGTTCGCATCATCTACTTTTGCTAAAATAAAATTAGCTTCTGTTGGATATACTTTTTCAACAAAACTTACTTCAAGTAAAACTTTAAGCAACTCTTCTCTTTGCTCAATAATAGAAGCTATTTCTTGCTTAATTTTATCAAAATCCTTCAAACGTTCGATTGCTCTTTGTTGCGTTAATTCGTTTACATTATAAGGCGGTTTGATTTTATTTAAAATTGAAATTACAGCTTCAGAAGCATAGCAAACCCCTAAACGAATTCCTGCTAAACCATAAGCTTTAGAAAGTGTTTGCGTAATCACTAAATTTGGATAGGCATCAATTTCTGCCAACCAGCTTTCCTTCTCCGAAAAATCAATATATGCTTCATCAATTACTACTAAACCTTTAAAGTTTTGCAATAATTTCACCACACTTTCATCTGAAAAAGAATTTCCTGTTGGGTTATTTGGTGAGCATAAAAAAATAATTTTCGTATTCTTATCAACCGCTTCTAGAATCTTTTCTACTTGTGGCTGAAAGTCTGTTGATAGCAGAATTTCTCTGTTTTCAACCGCATTAATATTAGCCAAAACACCATACATTCCGTATGTTGGCGGCAACGAAATGATATTGTCTTTATTTGGTTCGCAGAAAGCTCTAAAAAGCAAATCTAAAACTTCGTCGCTTCCGTTTCCTAACAAAATCTGGCTTTGTTTTATTAAATTGTTTTTAGCCAAAATTGCTTTAACCGAATTTTGTTGTGGATCTGGATAGCGGTTTACACCATTTTGAAACGGATTTTCATTAGCATCTAGAAAAATCATTTCGGCTGTGTCAAAATCTTCAAATTCATCTCTTGCCGAAGAATATGGTTTTAAGGATTTTACGTTTTCACGTGTTATTGTATTTATATCGAAAGTGCTCATTGTTTTATTTTTTTTTAAGAAGCAAGAACCAAGATGAAAGACTTTAAAAAAACTTGTTTCTTCGCTCTTTCTTCTTCCTTTGTCTTTTATTCTAAACTCTTTAATCTTAAGGTCACTGCGTTTTTATGCGCTTGCAATCCTTCAGCTTCAGCCATTCTTTCGATAGCATTTCCAATATTCTGAATCCCTTTTTCTGATATTTTTTGGAATGTCATCGATTTCATAAAGCTGTCTAAATTTACACCGCTGTAATTCTTAGCGTAACCGTTGGTCGGCAAAGTATGATTGGTTCCTGAAGCATAGTCTCCTGCACTTTCTGGCGTATAATTTCCAATAAAAACAGAACCCGCATTTACGATTCCGTTACAATAGAAATCATCATATTCAGAACAAATAATGAAGTGCTCAGGGCCATATTCATTTATTAAGTCTAGAGCGATCTGATCGTTTTCAACAAAAATTAGCTTTGAATTCTCAATGGCTTTTTCTGCAATTGCTTTTCGCGGAAGCACTTGTAATTGAGTCTGAACTTCTTTTTCTACTTCGTCAATTAGTTTTTTTGAAGTCGAAACCAAAATTACCTGACTATCTGTTCCGTGTTCTGCCTGAGATAGTAAATCTGAAGCTACAAAAGCAGGGACTGCGCTATCATCTGCGACAATTAATAATTCTGAAGGACCAGCAGGCATATCGATTGCTACTCCAAATTGAGTTGCCAATTGTTTTGCTACGGTTACAAACTGATTTCCTGGTCCGAAAATTTTATACACTTTCGGAATAGATTGTGTGCCGAAAGTCATTCCTGCAATGGCTTGAATTCCGCCAACTTTCAAAATTTTAGTTACTCCACATAAATTCGCAGCGTACAAAATCGCTGGATTTATTTTTCCTTTTTTATCTGGTGGCGAACACAAAACAATTTCTTTACAACCCGCAATTTCAGCCGGAACAGCCAACATTAAGACTGTAGAAAACAAAGGTGCTGTTCCTCCTGGAATATATAAACCAATTTTCTGAATTGGTCTTTTTTCTTGCCAGCAGTTTACTCCTTCAATCGTTTCAACAGAAACGCGATCTGTTTTTTGAGCGTTGTGAAAATTATAAATATTGTTTTTTGCTAATTCGATCGCTTCCTTCAATTCAATCGGAATCAGACTAATTGCTTCTTCAATTTCTGCCTGAGAAACTTCATAATTATCTAACGAAATTCCGTCAAAAATCGAAGTGTATTTTGCAACCGCTTCATCTCCTTTTCTCTGAACCTCTTTAAAAATCTCTTTTACTGTAACTTCAATATCATCAACAGTTTGTGTTGGTCTTTTTAATATTTCTGACCAGATTTCTGGTTTTGGACTGATTATTTTATTCATTTTTTTAAGCTTTAAGCTTTAAGCTGTAGACTTTAGGCTTTATTAACGTTGTGTTTATTTTTTGCATAAGGAGCAAGCTTTTCAAAAGCCTAAAGCTTAAAGCTTACTGCCTAAAGCGGGCGCAGCCCTAAAGAACCATTTTCTCAATTGGGCAAACCAAAATTCCTTCTGCTCCTACTTCTTTTAGTTGATCAATTACGTCCCAGAAAGTATCTTTGTCAATTACCGAGTGAACACTGCTCCAGCCTTCCTGTGCCAATGGCAAAACGGTTAAACTTCTTAAAACTGGAAGAATTTTTCCAACTGCATCAATTTTATCATTTGGAACGTTCATCAAGATATATTTTGAATTTCTAGCTCTTAAAACGGCTTGAATTCTAAATTTTAAAGTATCAATGTGTTTTTGAATTTCTGGAGAAACTTTTGGAGAAACAGCTAAAACCGCCTCGCTTTTCAAAATAACTTCAACTTCTTTTAAATTGTTTTTGAATAAAGTGCTTCCGCTTGAAACAATGTCTACAATAGCGTCTGCAAGACCAATGTTTGGCGCAATTTCTACAGAACCAGAAATCTGGTGAATATCAACACTTAAACCAAATTTACTGAAATATTCGTTAACTGTATTTGGATAAGAAGTAGCAATACGAAGTCCCGCTAAATCCTGAACCGAATTGTATTCGAAAGTTTTAGGAACTGCTACTGAAACTTTACATTTGGAGAAACCAAGTTTTTGAACTACTTCAATTCCTTTTCCTTTTTCTACCAAAAGATTATCGCCAACGATTGCTAAATCTACCACTCCGTCAATTAAGTATTGAGGAATATCTGAATTTCTTAGGTATAAAACTTCAAGAGGAAAATTTGAAGCTTCTGCTTTTAATTGGTCGATTCCGTTATTGATTGAAATACCGCAATCTTTAAGAATTTGGATACTGTCTTCGTTTAAACGACCTGATTTTTGAATTGCAATTTTTAAAGTACTCATTTTTTTAGTTGTTGTTTGATTAATAGTTTGAGTACAAAGAATTGGTATAAAAAAACCCGTTTGATGTACTCAAACGGGTTTTAAAATATGATGATTTACACACATACCATTAACACATCGCTTGAGAGCAATAATGAAAATGATGATGATGTAATTGATTTGAAATCATTGTTTGGTTTGTTTTATAATTCTTTGATTCGGTTGCAAATATACTAGATAAAACAATTAAAAAACAATTTTTAATTTAACTTAACGATAGTTTATTGTTAAAAATCGTTTTAGACCACATTTTTTGCAATGATTTTAAAATTACTTTAACGAATTATCATATTCTTCAAAAACCAATAAAACGCTAGTTCCTTTTCCTATTTCACTTTCAATTTTAAACTTAACCTGAAGTAAATCTGTCATTCTTTTTACAATAAATAATCCAAGTCCTGTTCCTTTAATTTCTGAGTGATTGAGAGAATCTGATCTAAAAAACGGATTTAAGATAGATTCCAAATCCTTCTTAGCAATGCCAATTCCTTGATCAACAATAGTACAAATAACTTTATCATTTTGTCTAGACAATGAAATTCGAACTTCGCTATTACGTTTTGAATATTTAACAGCATTAGAAATGATATTTCGAAGAATCGTTACGGTTAAATAATTATCAGAATAAATATAAAACTCTTCTGAAGCATCTAGAACCACATTTATTTGTTGTGATTTAATCTTATCTGCATTCAATGTCAAAACATCTAAAACTACTGCATTTAGATAAATATTTTCTTTGTTTATATTTTGTTTTTGATTCTCAAAACGAGCCATCAAAAGAAGCTGATCTACGAGAGAATTTAAGTGATCTACTTCATTAATGCAATAGTTAATTTTTTCTTCGTATTCCTTACTATCTCTAGGTTTACGTATGAGTACTTCAAGTGTTCCTTTAATTACAGTAAGAGGAGTTCTTAACTCGTGCGAAGCGTCAGATGTGAACTGTTTTTCGCGTTCTATGGCGTCTTCAATTCGATTCAATAAATTATTAATTGTTTTTGAAAGCGTAAACAATTCGTCTCTTGTTTTTGGCAACGGAATCCTTGCTTTTAGGTTGTCTTTCGTAATAATTTTAGAAGTCTGAATAATATTATTTATTGGCCTAATACTTCGTCCTGCAAAGAATCTTGCCAGAAAAAACAAAATCAAAAGAATAATTGGAAATGCAATCATTAAGGTATCCAACAGGTTTTGCAAGACTTTTGACGAATCTGAAAGCGACATTGCAATAATCAAATAACCAATTTTTTTAGCTCCAATATGAAGCGGAACTTGAATTTGACGAATTTTATTACCTAGTAGTTTAGTATCATAAAGCTCAAAATGATCTTTGTTTTTATGAAAAACTAGCTTCTCATTTTTTAGATTGGGAGACTTTTCAATTATGTTTTTATTCAAATCTAAAAATTGGACAAAAACAGGATTTACATCAACAGAATTGTGTTCTCTTTCTTCCCATTCTTCACTATCCATAAAAACAACAACACCATTTTCAATTCTTAATTCTTTTAAATGATCTTGAACTTCTATGTTTAAGTTTTCGTCAATATGATTGTAAACCGTCAGTTTTACAATAAAATAAATTGCAGAAAAAACCACTAAAACAAGAAGCCCTGTTCCTACAATATAATTTAATGCAATTCTATTTTTAAAGGAGAGTGATGTCATTTTGCTAATCATTGGCAATATACCCAATACCACGAATGGTTTTTATATAATCTTCTTCAATTTTAAGGTTTAGTTTTTTTCGAATTGCATTCATAAAAACATCAATAACACCAGTGTCGTACTCAAAATTAATTTCCCACACATCTCTCAAAATTTGATTTCTTGTGCAGACTTTTCCTTTGTTTTGAATTAAATATGCCAACAATTCAAACTCTCGTTGCGTAAGCGAAATTTCTTCTTCTCCTTTTAAAACAATATGTCTGGACAAGTCCATTGTAATATTTCCTAAAGTCAATGTTTCAATTTGCTTTTTATTTCTAAAGTGAACTTTAATTCGCTCAACCAATTCCTCAAAACTGAAAGGTTTTTTGATATAATCGTTTGCGCCCGCTTTCAATCCTTCAATCGTTTCCTGCACAGTATCTTTTGCTGTTAAAAAAATAATTGGCGTAGTTTGATCTTTAATTCTAATGGCTTTACACAGATCAAGTCCGTTGATTTTTGGGAGCATCCAATCCAAAAGGATCAAATCAAATTTTTGTTCCTGAACTAGTTCAAAACCTTTTGAACCATCGGCAGCAGTAGTAATTTGATAACCTTCCTCTAGCAAGCCTTGTTTTAGAAATTGAACAATTCCTACTTCGTCTTCAACTATTAAAATATGCATTTATCGTATCTGATTAAAATTTGAATTTCTTTTTTGTAATCCAAAGATAAATAATTTAGCTCTCAGAAATGGCCTACACTACCAATTAATAAAGAAAACCAGAATCTTAAGCAAATATTAAGTTAATGTTAAGTAAGGTAAAAGTCGAACTTAATCTGACGTTAATAATTCGTAAGTAATTTTGTAAAAAAATAACTGATGAATTTTTTCAAAAAACTTTCGCCGTTTTACAATCTGGCACTGCTTTATTTTGTTGTAAGTTTCACACTTAGAATTGTTTTACTTTTTCACCCAATTACTCAAAGCTCTTTCTCATTTATCGAGAGCTTAAAGATTTTTTCGCTGGGTTTAGTTTCAGATTTTTTTGTTTTCTCGATAGCATTAGCCTTTTTATGGCTTTATCTTATTTTTATTTCAAATTCAAAATACAATAAACCTTACGGATATATTATACTGGCAGGTTTTCTGGCGCTTTTAATATATATAGCGTCAGGAAAAAGCATTTTTGACGAGTATGGAGGTGCTTTACCTAAAATCGTTTTGATTTTTGTTTCGCTAAAAACACTTTTGTTTGCGCTTTTTCTTTTTTTGCCAAAGCACAGAAATAAAATTAGATACTGGCTTTTTGCATTTGTGATCTTTCTTTATGTTTTACTAATTCTTCAGAATGCAATTAGCGAATTTTTCTTCTGGAATGAATTTGGCGTAAAATACAATTTTATAGCTGTCAATTATCTGATTTACACAAATGAAGTTATTGGAAACATTATGCAGTCTTATCCTGTAATTCCAATATTCTCTACTTTGTTTGCCATTACAGGAATTATAACCTATTTTATTATCAAGAATTCTAAAAATTATATTGATGAAATTCCAAGTTTTAGCGAAAAAATAAAAATCACAGCACTTTATGCAGTGTTATTTATTACTGCTTTAGTAGCTGTTCCTGGATTAGCCAAAACAGAAAATTCTAAAAATGTTTTTGTAAACGAATTACAGTCTAACGGAATCTACAAGTTTTATTTAGCCTTCCAAAATAACAAATTGGACTATTACAAATTCTACAAAACGATTCCTAATGAGAAAGCATTTGCCATTTTAAAACAAGAATTGCCTGCTATTTCTGGAAAAAATACACTTAGAGAAATAAAAGAAGACTCGTTAGAACAACGAAAAAATGTGGTTTTAATTACGGTTGAAAGTTTAAGTGCCGATTTCATGAAAATCTACGGAAACGAGCAAAATATTACTCCATTTTTAGACAGTCTTGCTCAAAAAAGTTTACTTTTTACAAATGTTTATGCTGCAGGAAACAGAACTGTACGTGGTCTTGAAGCTGTAACCTTGTGTCTTCCTCCTACAGCTGGCGAAAGTGTTGTAAAAAGAGAAGACAATAAAAATAAGTTCTCAACTGGATCTATTTTTCTTCAAAAAGGCTACAATGTAAAGTTTATGTATGGTGGAGATGCTTTTTTTGACAACATGCAGGACTTTTACTCAGGAAACGGATATCAAATTGTTGACAAATCGAGCTTCGCTAAAAATGAAGTCACTTTTTCTAACGTATGGGGAGTTTGCGATGAAGATATGTACAATAAAGCTATTAAAATCATGAATGCTGAAGCAAAGGAAAACAAACCTTTCTTTAACCATATCATGACAGTTAGCAATCACAGACCGTTTACTTATCCAGACAATAAAATTGATATTCCTGGAAATATTAAATCTCGTGATGGTGGCGTAAAATATACTGATTATGCTCTTCGCCAATTTTTTAAGCAAGCTGAAAAACAACCTTGGTATAAAAATACTGTTTTTGTCATTGTGGCCGATCATTGTGCTTCAAGCGCAGGAAAAACAGAACTTCCATTAGACAAATATAGAATTCCAGCATTAATTTACACACCAGGTGCAAAACCTGAAAAGTTCAATAAATTAATGTCACAAATCGATGTTATGCCAACATTATTTGGACTTCTAAATTTTGATTATCATAGTAAATTTTTTGGTTGCGATGTTCTTAAAACAGACTATCAACCTCGAGCTTTTATAGCTACTTATCAGGATTTAGGTTTAATAAAAGATAATGTTTTAACTATACTTTCTCCTAAACAACAGATACAACAGTTTCAGTTAAAACTTAACGAGAAAACTGGAATTTCTCCTGAATTTCAAATTTATTACGATGAAATTCCATTAAAATCAAAGAATCAAAGTTTAATTGAGCAAACTATTTCTTATTACCAAGCTGCTTCCTATGTCTTGAAAGAAAAAGAATATCAGTTTAAAGAAATTGCAAATAAGAATAAAAAGTTATACGCAAACGTTCGTGACTAATACAAAAAAGAAATCCGGCATCTGTCGGATTTTCTTTTTTATGAATCCATTTATTTGCAGCTATTTTTTAATCACAGAGAATGCTAAGTTTTTTTTTGAAGTATCTTTTCCTTTTGCGGTTAGTGAAGTCAAAGCTGTTTTTTCGATATTTATATTATAAAAACAAACCCGACAGGTTTTTAAACTTGTCGGGTTTTGTTTTATTTTAAGGATTTCATAGAAACTAGAAAACTTAAACTATGAAATTTGAAATCAATTTTTAATCATTTTGATTTTTCATTCCAAACAAATCACCTTTTTGAAACAATTTCAAATCATCTTGTAAAGCTTGATAATTTCTTTGTGTAACCGCTGGAGCATCTAAATCGCTCAAATCTGGTTTTCCAGCATTGATCCATGCAGTATACCAAAAACTTGCGGTTGCAGCAATAGCTTTTTTCATTTGGCTTTCAACCATTCCGTTTAATTGTTCGTGAAGTTTTTTAGCATAATCCTCAGAAAAAACAGCAGTATTGTACCTCGTTTTCATTACATTTCCTTCTGCATCCAATTTAAATACTTTGTCTTGTGGAGTTGCAGTTCTCAACTTTTTATCGATATCCAATAAAGGTTGCGCCAAGCTATGAGTATCGTTAATCAAGTCCCAAATAGCTTTGTGAACGTCTGGATAATACTGTGCTTCAGGAACATTTAATTTATAATTTTTAACAAACAACTCTGGTAATCTACTTTCCCAAAGTGAGTGAATTCCTTTTTGATCTGTTAATTGTCCGTCGTGATTTGCAGAAGTATGCAATGGCATGTGCGCATCACCAACATAATGTCCTAAATCTGCAGCAAGGAATAAGATTTCAGCTTTATTTTTATCTTTAAAAGCTTTGGTCAATTTTGCCATCATATCTTCCATATACCATGGTAAGATTCCGTTATCCGACAAGAATTTAGCATCGTATTTTTGTTTTGCTTCTTCTAATGTTTTTGGATAAGTGTCAGCAGGACCAAAATTTTCCATGTCAAAATAATGTCTTGGTCCTTCTTCTTTATAATTTAAAGCATATTTACGGATATCTGGAACCGAAGCTTCTTGGGTAATAAAATCAATGTGATTGTAGAAAAATATCTGCAATTGTTTTGGTAAAGCCATTACAGCAGCTTTGTTAATACGTTCATGGCCTACAGTTCCCCATGACAACATAATAAAGCCAATAACTAATACACCGAAAGCGATTAATTTTGGTCTCATTTGGATTTTTTTCATTTGTTTTTTTATTAGAGGGAGCAAATTTAGTTTTAATTAAAGAATACGCAAAAAATACTATCAATAAGATTCTGTTATTTTAACTTTTTGAGATTTTACCTCGTAAAAACAGCATAAGTTCATATTAACAATAATTTTCTTTATACATTTGCTTTACCATCAAAATTCAATTTTATGCGCCAGATTACTTTAAATTTATTTCTATTAATTTCTACCTTTTGCTTTGCACAAGAAACTGATTTGCAATTAAAAAACGTCAGTGACACCATATTAAATCAAAAAAGAGTCCTTAAGGTATCTGATCCTTTGAATGGTGAAAAAACAATGCAAAAATTGTTTCCAGGTAATTTATATCACCTTTCTGATAAAAATACTTTCATAAGCTGGAAATGCAAATCCTGCAAACCTTCGTCTTATGTTGATGTAAATGGCGTAGAAGGAGATCAAATGTTTCCTTATAGCGAAGGTGTAGCAACAAGACTTTTGGCTAATATTGATTATAGCGATTCCAAAGGAAATCAGTTTAAAATTTTAGTTTTCAATCATTCTGTTCATGATGAAGACGGCTTGCAAACAGGACGTTTTTCTGGCGGATTATTAGGTGTGGCAAAATTCGCAAAGAATGCTTCTGTTTGGGAAATGAAATCTTTTCAACCTGCAGTTGCTGCTTTTGGATCTTTTGCACAATGTCCAACTCCTAAATTAGTTGAAATTGGAGAAGATCAATATGCTTTATCACTTGTTCATGCCAATGGTGGCGCAGGTGCTCCATACAATGGTTATTTATATATAATCGCCGGATTTGATGGAAAATATCAGCCTCTAATGGAAATTGACTATTATTCTCTTTTCAATAGCATTAGCTCAGAATGGTCAAGCAATTATACTGTCGTTACAGATAATAATAAAAAATTCTTCAGAGATTTTAAAATCGTAACAAAAGGTTCATACAAAAAAGCAAAACGTACAGAAGATGATTTCGAAGTTGATTTACCGGCTGAACTTGCAGAAATGGCAAAAACCAAAAAGCAATTTAATTTTGTAATTGAAAGGCATTACTCATTCAAAGGAAAATTTTACAAAATGATTGACAAACCAATTGTAAAATTCTCCAATGTAAAATAATGACATTATCCTAAATAAAGTATTGATAATAAAGCTAAAACAGCTATAAAAATCCATAAAAAAACACCTTGAAGTAAAGGCTTTACTCCTACTGCTTTTAAAGTGGCAAAGTTTAGCGTTGCACCAATTAGAAATAAAGTTATAGTTAAACCAATTTTAGCAATACCAACAAGATGTGCTGTAAAAATGGTTGTTGACGGAATATAGGTATTCACTAACATTGCAACAACAAACAAACCAATGAAATAAGGAATTTTAATTTTTGAGTTCTTGCTTTTAAATAAAAAAGCAGTCAAAATTGAAATTGGAATAATCCATAAAGCTCTGGCTAATTTTACTGTTGTTGCAACCTGAAGCGCTTCTGCACCATATTTATT